>NZ_MKGS01000001.1:0-102500 GCF_002836905.1 Pseudomonas sp. 43NM1
TCGACACACTCTGCAAACGTTATCCACAAGTGCTGCCGTGGCTGCGCGAGCAACACGCACGCGGCGCAGTGTTGTGCGGCGAAGCCACCGGGGTGTTCTGGCTCGCCGAGGCCGGGCTGCTCGACGGCAAGGAAGCGACCACTTACTGGCGTTTCTTCAACGCGTTTGCCGAGCGCTTCCCGCGCGTCCAGCTCAATCAGGACAAGCACCTGACTGACGCCGACAACCTGTTTTGCGCCGGCGGCACTACCTCGGCGTGCGACCTCTACATCTACCTGATCGAACGCTTCTGCGGCGCCAACGTCGCCCAAGCCGTGGCCCGCGACATTCTCTACGAAGTGCAGCGCAGTTATGCGCCGGGCCGCATCGGCTTCGGCGGGCAGAAGCTGCATCAGGACGTGATCATCCTGCAGATCCAGCACTGGCTCGAAGAACACTTCGCCGACAAATTCCGCTTCGAAGACGTCGCGCGCGAACACGGCATGAGCATCCGCAACTTCATGCGCCGCTTCCAGACCGCCACCGGTGACAAACCGCTGCACTACCTGCAACGTCTGCGCATCGAAACCGCCAAGGGCTTGCTGTCCGGCAGCCGCAAAAGCATCAAAACCATCAGCTACGAAGTGGGCTACGACGACGCCAGCTTCTTCGCGCGCCTGTTTCGCCAGCACACAGAGCTGTCGCCGAACCAGTACCGGCAGCAGTTCCAGCAAGCGGCTTGAGGCCAACCAGCCCCCAGAAATGTAGGAGCGAGGCTTGCCCGCGAAGGCAGTGTGTCAGTCAAAACTTTATTGCCTGACACTGCGCTTTCGCGGGCAAGCCTCGCTCCTACAGGGGTGGCTTTGCAGCGCGCCTGAACAGGTATTTTTCCCACATAACAAACGGAATTCAGACCCTCTACGCGCGGCACTTGGCTGATATCCGCCGCCCGCTCGATCCCTCAAGATCTTCCCAGTCAACATCATCAGGGAAGATCGACAATGACCATCGGCTCAGGCTACAGCTACCCGTCATCCGTACTCGGCAGCCATCGAACCAAGCGCTCGGCCAAAGACAAGTGGAAAGCGCGTTTTCCCAATCCGCCTGACTTGTGCTTCGACTATCGAGCACTGGTTGAACAGGAAAACGGCATCGCCACGGCAACTGACCTGCAACACAAAATCTGCATCATCGGTGCCGGTGTCACTGGGCTCACGGCGGCACGCGAACTGTATCGATGCGGCTTCACCGACATCACCTTGATCGAGCAAGCCCGACGCATCGGCGGCCGCCACCTGACGGTTGCCGGAAGCGCGAAATCGAGCAAACCGCATACACCGTTTGAAATGGGCGCGATGCGTATGCCCTTCTTCAATCGCGCCGGCGAGGCAGCCACGGAAGGCCGCTCGCTGATGGCTTACTACGCCAAAGCCTTCGACCTCGCGCATGCAGACTTCGCCAATCCCGGCAGCCAATGGGTCAGCTCGACCGGGATCTATCTGCGCGAAGGCAGCATGGGCGACGGGCCAAGCCCACACATGCTGATCTGGAAGAACGCTGATGGCCAGACACCGCCACCCGGCGCAGACCTGCAAAGGGTCTATGCAAAGTGGAAAGCCTTCGCCGATCGCATGACCCGCCACGTCGCAGACGCTTACGCCGGCGAGGCATGGGAAGCGATGTGGGCCGCCATCGTCGAAAAATACGAGAGGGTTTCATTCCGCGATCTGGTGCGCATGCCGGCCGTGCTCGCCTGGGATGAGCACGCGCCGGGAGACTTCGGCGGAATGGGCATGTCACCAGAAGAGTCGGCGATTTTCTACGCCATCGGCATCGGCGACGGCAGTTGGGGAGCGTTTTACGACGTCTGCTCGCTCTATCCATTGCGCACCGCCATTTTCGGGTTCAGCAGCCGATTGCAATTGATCCTCGGCCGTGTGGACGCGATGGGCGAGCCGCTGGATTCGCCAAGTTTGCACGACGAAGCGGTTTTCGACTCCAGGGGCTTGAGCTTCGAGCGCCCGCGCTACGTCGGGCTCGCCGCGCTCAACGAATGCCTGTTGTTCATGCGAACCGAAGAAACCACGAAGTCTTTCTACGAACACTGCGCGGAACGAGGCAACGGCTTGCTCACCGACTCCTCCGTGACGAAACTGCAAAAACTGCCGAACCAGAAAATCCGCGTTTACTACGACTGGAAACACAGCCAACCCGAGCACGCGCTGGAGCAGTTCGATGACTTCGACTCGGTGATCATGACCCTGCCCTCCTGGCTGATCGAAACCCGGATCCGGCTCGAAAACTTCACCCCGCACATGCTGCCCTTCGCGACCATCAACGCCTATAAAACCGCGCACTGGGAGACCAGTTGCAAAGTCTTTGCACCGTTAAAAAAATCATTCCTGTCGAAGAACACCAACATCCCACAAGCCATCGTCACCGACAGCTTCATCCACGATGTCTACACCTACCGCTACAACGACAACTACAGCTACGACTGCATTTTGTTGAGTTACACCTGGGAGGATGACGCCAGCAAACTCGCCCTCTTCAGCGACAAGGAGCTGGTCACCCGCTGCGCCAATGAACTGGACCGCATCCTGATGAACTCGGCCAATATCCAGGAAAAAATCTCGCCGTACATTGGCCTTGATCAAGCCGTGGTGCATCGCTGGATGAGCGATAAAAACGCGCTGGGTTGTGCCAAGTTGTACCGGCCCGGCACCTACTACGATGCGGTCAGCCTGATGAAGTACAACCGCGACTTCGGGCACGTGTCGGGTTTGTATTTTTCCGGTGAATCATTCTCGGTGGATGCCGGCTGGACCGAACCGTGTTTTCGCGGTGCCGTGGATGCGGTCATCCATATTTGCAGCAAGACCGCCGCGACCTTCAACGGTGGTTTTGCGCTGAGTGACTACCCGCATTACGTCGTCAGGAGCTAATCCCCCTGACGCCCTGCCCGCAGAACAATTTGTACTTAAGGATAAGTACTACAAGTTAAACGGAAGTGGCTGACTTACACGCTTTTGCCGATTCGACTCTTATGAACACGCCAATCAAACAGCGTGAACAACAATAAAAAGAGGTCATCGGGAATGAGTGAGCCAACCAGCCCTGTTCGTGTAGCAGTCGTGCAATTCGATCCACAAGTCGGGCTAGAGAACCGCGAAGCCAATCTGCGCAACACCCTGGATTTAGCGCTGCAAGCAGCCAATGACGGCGCAAATCTGATCGTGCTGCCGGAGCTTTCAACCACCGGTTACTTTTTCAACAATCGGCAGGATGCGTTTGCGCATTCAGAGGCCGTACCCGCTGGCCCGACCGTGCAGAGCTGGGTGAATTTTGCCCGCCAGCACAACGTTTACCTGGTCGCCGGTTTGACCGAACGCGACGGCGCGCAGCTGTTCAACACTGGCGTGCTGGTCGGGCCTGACGGCTTTATCGGCAAGTACCGCAAAGCGCACTTGTGGAACCTGGAAAAACTCTGGTTCACCCCGGGCAACACGGGTTTCCCGGTGTTCGACACACCGATTGGCCGGATCGGTCTGTTGATTTGCTGGGACATCTGGTTCCCGGAAGTGCCGCGTATTTTGAGTCAGCAAGGCGCCGACATTATTTGCAGCTTGAACAATTGGGTATGGACCCCGCCGCCGCTGTTCGATGAGGCCGGCAAGTGCATGGCGTCGTATCTGACGATGACCGCGGCGCACGTCAACAATGTGTTTATCGCGGCGGCGAGCCGGATTGGCGAAGAGCGCGGGGCGCGTTACCTCGGTTGCTCGCTGATCGCCGGCACCAACGGTTGGCCGATTGGCCAGGTCGCGTCGGCGGACAGGCAGGAAATCCTGTTTGCCGACATCGACCTCACCAGTTCGCGCAGTGCGCCGATCTGGAACAGCCTCAACGATCTGCATCGCGATCGTCGCGCCGACCTGTATGACGCGATGCTCGGTTACACCCAGCACCCTTGTCTGCCGCGCTGATAAGGGGCCATGACTGATGGAAAACACAAAAGCGCAGAACCGCCTGGCGGGCAGGTCACCGCTGGACGTAACGATCATTTGGTTGTTGATCGGTACCGCCCTGTTGATCACCTGGCTTTCATTCACTTACCGCACAACCTGGTCGGCGCATTGGCCGGACTACAGTCACATGGTAACGAGCCTGCCGGAGCCAAGTGCCTGGTTGCGCTGGATCATCGGTGACATCAGCGAGGTCGCCTTCTACAAACATGAGTTCGCTTCAATCGGATTGCTCGCAGGCGCCTACCTCGCCTATTGGGCCAATCGCACCGGTAAAGCCTGGCAAGGCTTTGCGATCAGCTACGGCAGCGGCTTATGGCCATGGCTGGTCACCAGTTCGTTGCTCGGACTGCTGCTGAGTAACCTGCTGTGGGGCTGGACCGTTACGGCCACCAGTTGGCAACCGACATTTGCCGCGTTTGTGTCGTTGCCGGCAGCGATGGTGCTGATATTCGGCGGCGGTTGGAAGGTCGCGATCAACGGCGCAATCATGGGCGCGGTGTTTGTCACGCCGTTGTGTTTGCTGATCGTCAATTACGTGTGCAATCCGCTGGGGCTGCCGGTGGTAATCGGCAACGTCATGGGCATGGCTGTCGCCAGCGTCGGCGCTTTTTTGCTCTGTCGCTACGTGCCGGGGCTGGTGAAGTCGGACTGGAGCGCAAAGCCAGCCACTGCTGCGCCCTCGCCCGTCGTCGCGAAAACACCCGACTACGGCGTTGTGTGGACGCTGCGCCGGGTGCTGGCAGACTTTTCCGAAGCGCCATTTTTCGGCAATGAATGGGCCAGCCTCGGGTTGATCGCGGGCGCCTTGCTGGCGTTTACCTTGAACCCGACCAGTCCGGTGTATGGCACAGGTCTGCTCCCGCAATTGCTCGCGGCGCAGGCGTTGACCTCGCTGATCGGCGTGCTGATCTGGCGTCGTCACTGGATGGCGCTCGGCTGGTATCCCACCTACGTTCCATTGGTCTCGGTGGTGCCGGCAGCGGTTCTGACCCACGGCGGCAGTCTGGAGGTCATGGTGATGAGCGCGTTGCTCGGCGCATTGATCGCGCCTCCGCTCGCCTGCGCGATCAGTAAACGCCTGCCGTCGTACATGCACGGTTTTATCGGCAATGTGTTGTCGATGGCCATCAGTACACTGCTGATCATTCCGTTTATCGGATTGCTGATCGCTCAATGATGCGCGTCGCCCTGGGGCTGTATCTCGCAGACACTGCCGATACAGTCCCGTCTCCTGACAGGCAATCGAGGTATCACATGGACCTGCCCAAACTGGCCATCGCAGCGCTCGGCGGCACCGTAAGCATGCAAGCCAGCCATGCCGGTGAAGGGGTTATCCCGACCGTCAGCGGTGAAACCTTGCTGCAATCGTTGCCAGAGTTATCGACGCTGGCCCGGATTAACGTGGAAACCCTCGGCCTGCTGCCCAGCGCTTCACTGGATTTCGAGTTCCTGCTGAGCGTGTTGCACTGGGCCAATGAGCAAATCAGCCAAGGTGCGGTGGGTGTGGTCATCACCCAAGGCACCGACACGCTCGAAGAAACCGCGACGTTCTTCGATTACCTGTGGAACCACAACGAGCCGTTGATCGTGACCGGCGCCATGCGTTCAGCGGCCCAGGCCGGCGCGGATGGCCCGGCGAACTTGCAGGATGCCTGCCGCGTCGCACTGGCTGAAAACAGTCGTCATCGCGGTGTTCAGGTGGTGATGAACGGGCAGATTCACGCAGCCAACGCGGTGCGTAAAATCGATTCGCTGGCGCTGCAGGCGTTTGCCTCACCGGTGTCCGGTCCTGTCGGCCTGCTCATCGAAAACACCGTGCGCTATCTGCGCCCTCCCGCGCAGAGACGGGTTTTGCCGATGCCGCAACGCTGCGCCAAAGTCGCGCTGCTGGAAGCGTCGCTGTCCGCCGACACGCTGTTACTCGAGAACATTGTCGATCTGGGCTACGACGGGTTGGTAATCGCAGGTTTCGGCGCCGGGCATGTTTCCGGGCAATGGGCGGCGGTGATCGAAGGCATTACGCAGAAAATCCCGGTGATCGTCGCCACCCGCACGGGGTCGGGGTCTACGGCGCAGTGCTCTTATGGCTTTATCGGCGGCGAGATGGACTTGATCCGCAAAGGCGCGGCAATGGCCGGATTTCTCTGCCCGCGCAAGGCACGAATCTTGTTGTGGCTGCTGATCGGTTGCCAGCGACAGGGGGATTTGGCGCGTTACCTCAAAGACGAGTGAGATCTCCCAGCGAACCCATTCGCCGATGTAGGAGCGAGGCTTGCCCGCGAAGGCGGTGTGTCAGTCGAAACTTTTTTGCCTGACACTGCGCTTTCGCGGGCAAGCCTCGCTCCTACAGGGGGTGGTGGTGAATCGGGAATTTCGACATAAAAAAAGGCCTGCATGTGCAGGCCTTTTTCATGTTCCGAAGATGCCCTACGGCTTGTGCGCGCGCGACAGGAATTCGTGCGATTGCATTTCCAGCAGACGGCTCAGCGTGCGCTGGAATTCGAAGTTCAGGCGACCGCCGGTGTAGAGGTCTTTGAGTTCGACTTCGGCCGAGATGATCAGCTTGACGTTACGGTCGTAGAACTCGTCGACCATGTTGATGAAACGCCGGGCGATGTCGTCGGTGGTGACGCTCATCTGCTCGACGCCGCTGAGCAGCACGGCGTGGAAGATCTTGCCGAGTTCGATGTAATCGTTCTGGCTGCGCGGGCCGTCGCAGAGTTCGCGGAAGTCGAACCACGCCACGTCATCGCAGGTGCGCAAGGCACGGATTTCGCGGTTTTCGATGATCAGTACATCGTTTTCGATGGCAGCGGTGCATTCCGGCGTCAGCGCGCGGAAGCTTTTGCGCAGGCTTTCGTTGGATTCCTCGTTGAGCGGGAAGTGGAACAGCTCCGCTTGCTCGAGGTGGCGCAGACGATAATCGACGCCGCTGTCGACGTTGACGATGTCGGTGTTCTGCTTGATCAGCGCAATCGCCGGCAGGAAGCGCGCGCGTTGCAGGCCGTCCTTGTACAAACCGTCGGGAACAATGTTCGAGGTCGCGACCAGGGTCACGCCGTTCTTGAACAACTCTTCCATCAAGGTGCCGAGGATCATCGCGTCGGTGATGTCAGACACGAAGAACTCATCGAAACAGATCACCCGCGCTTCGTCGGAGAAACGCTTGGCAATGATGGTCAGCGGGTTTTTCTCGCCGCCGAGGGTTTTCATTTCTTCGTGCACGCGCTTCATGAAGCGGTGGAAGTGCGTCCGCACCTTTTCCTTGAACGGCAGCGCTTCGAAGAACGTATCGACCAGGTAGGTCTTGCCACGGCCAACGCCGCCCCAGAAGTACAGGCCCTTGACCGGCGCCTGATCTTTCTTGCCAAACAGTTTGCCGAACAGGCCCGGCTTGACGTTCGAGGCCGCGACCAGATCGTCGTACAGGCGCTGCAAGTGACGCACAGCAGTTTCCTGCGCGGCGTCATGGAAGAAGTCCGGGCGTTTCAGATCAGCTTGATATCGTTCTAGGGGCGTCATAATTCGTTAGCAAGGCAACAAAAACGGGCCGTCACTGTAGCGACGGCCCGGGGGAATGGCAATCGGCCCTTGGTCGGGTCGAGCCGCTGATTTATTCCTGAATCGGTGTCAGTGCAACGCGCAAGGCCTCGATGGCCACGTCGCGTGCGGCGCTGTCAGCAAACTCCGGGCTGTCGCCGACACACTCGCCTTGCAGCCAGACGCTGAAGCTCAAGTCTTCGCTGCGCACGTCCAGTGGTTGGCCGGCTTGCAGTTGTTTGGTCACCTGACCGGCGGTTTTACCGTCGGCGAAGTTGCGCGACAGCAGCAATTGCTCGCCATCGGCGGCGAGCAAACGGAAGCGGAAGCTGCCGTCGTCCTCGCGGAAACTGACAAAACGCGCGGCTTTCGCAGCTTTCTTCTTGGTGGTCGCCGCGACTTGGGTCTGCGCCACGAAAGACCGCAGGCCGACCGCTTCACGCAATTCCTGCAGGAACGGCGTGGCCACCGAACGGGCCTTTTTGGCGCCGATCTGCAGCATGTCTTCGAGGTCTGCCGGGCGTTCGATCAACTGGTGATAACGCTCGCGGGACTCGCCCAGTTCGCTGTCGAGCAGCTGGAACAAACGATTTTTCGCTTCGCCCCAACCGAGGCCCTGCAACAGTTCGCTGCGGAATTCGTCGGACTGCGCCGGGGTGGCGAAGGCCTGGAACAAGGTGAACAGGTGCGAATTGTCCGGGTCCTTGGCTTCGCCCGGCGCGCGCGAATCGGTGACGATCCGCGAAATCGCGTCTTTCATTTCCTTGGCGCTGCTGAACAACGGAATGGTGTTGTCGTAGCTTTTCGACATCTTGCGACCGTCAAGACCCGGCAGCGTGGCGACGCTTTCTTCGATCAGCGCTTCTGGCATGGTGAAGAATTCTTTGCCCTGACCAAACAGATGGTTGAAGCGCTGGCCGATGTCGCGGGCCATTTCCACGTGCTGGATCTGGTCACGACCGACCGGCACTTTATGCGCGTTGAACATCAGAATGTCGGCAGCCATCAGCACCGGGTAGCTGTACAACCCCATGGTGATGCCGGCGTCGAGGTCTTCGCCGGTCTCGACGTTCTTGTCCACCGAGGCCTTGTAGGCGTGCGCGCGGTTGAGCAGGCCCTTGGCCGCAACGCAGGTCAGCAGCCAGGTCAGCTCGGGGATTTCCGGGATGTCGGACTGGCGGTAGAAGGTCACGCGGTCGACATCTAGGCCACCG
This sequence comes from Pseudomonas sp. 43NM1, assembly GCF_002836905.1. Taxonomy (NCBI): domain Bacteria; kingdom Pseudomonadati; phylum Pseudomonadota; class Gammaproteobacteria; order Pseudomonadales; family Pseudomonadaceae; genus Pseudomonas; species Pseudomonas sp. 43NM1. Next base: position 8,762 of record NZ_MKGS01000001.1, read on the forward strand.
GCCAGCCAAGTCGCGGCGATTTCCAGACGCGAGCGCTGGATGCGCAGCGGGTCATCGCATTTGATCAGGGCGTGGTAGTCGGCCAGGAAGTAGAACGAATCGGCATTGCTGTCGCGGCTGGCGAGGATCGCCGGGCGAATGGCGCCGGCGTAGTTGCCCAGGTGCGGCGTGCCGGTGGTGGTGATGCCGGTGAGAATTCGGGTACGGGTCGTCATGGGTAATCGCTTGTCAGACTGCAATCAATTCGAAAGACGCGGCAGCACCAGATCCTTGAGATCGGTGAGCTTGCCATGAAAAAAGTGTCCGCATTCTGCCACTTTCAACAGCTCATGGGGGCGCTGGAGTTTTTCTGACCAGTCGTAGACCGCTTGGGGATCGATGACTTCGTCGGTTTCGGGCTGGATCACGGTCAGCGCGCCGTGTTCCGGCAGTGGGTCCTGATCACCGAGGCGCATCACTGCGGGTGCGACCATGAACAGATGTTTCAGCTGTTCGCCCTGCGCTTCCAGGCGTCCGCCGAGACTTGCGGCAACAAATCCACCGAAGGAAAACCCGAATAGCGTCAGCGGCAGATCCGGGTGTTTGGCCCGCAGCCACGCGGCCGCTGCCTGGGCATCGTCGACTTCGCCGGTGCCCATGTCGTGCGTGCCGGCACTGGCGCCGACGCCCCGGTAATTGAAGCGCAAGGTAATCAGACCGGCGTCGCGCGCGGTGCGCTGCAAGGTCGAAACGACTTTGTTGAGCATGGTGCCGCCCTGCACCGGGTTCGGATGGCAGATCAGCGCGATGCCGCGAGGTTCGTCGCCGCCCAGGTAAAGGGCTTCCAGTTGGCCGACGGGGCCATCAATCACTACAGGGGTTTCGCGCATAAGCAAGGAAGGAACTCCGTGACCTCGAATCGGGTCGACTCGTCTAGCAAATTGTCTGTGCCGATCTATTGCGAGTACATCGCGGTATACAGCGCAGGTTCGAGCCGTTAACGTAAAGCAAAGCCGTTTATAGAGGAAGGACTCGTGGAACACTCGCTCTTAGTTTGGTTGTTGCCGACTCTTGCCCTGGTTGTGGGTGTCGCCATTGGATTCCTGATCGCTCGTCTGGTGCCGAACGCCGCGCCTAACCGCACGCAACGTCAGCTGGATGATATTCAGGAACGTTTCGACAGTTATCAGAACGAGGTGGTTACCCACTTCAACAGCACTGCCACGCTGGTCAAGAAACTGACTGCGAGCTACCAGGAAGTGCAGGATCATCTCGCCGAGGGTGCTAACCGTCTGGCCCTGGACGAGCAGACTCGCCAACGCTTGCTGGCTGCGCTGCACGCCGACGCTGCTGTGGCGCCACGGGAACGCCTGACGCCGCCGCGCAATCAGGAACCGCCTCGCGACTACGCTCCAAAAGCCCCGAACGCACCGGGCATGCTCGATGAGCATTACGGCCTGAAGAAGTAAGCAGGTTTCGCGCAATACAAAAAGCCCTCGGACAAGTGATTGTCCGAGGGCTTTTTTGTGGTTGATCGGATATTTGCGGTGGCTTGTCGGGCCTCATCGCGGGCAAGCCTTGCTCCCACAGGAATCGCGTCAACCTTGTAGGAGCGAGGCTTGCCCGCGAAGGGGCCGTGTCAGGCGATATTGTTGTCGTCTGACACGATGCCTTCGCGGGCAAGCCTCGCTCCTACAGGAATGGCGTTCGTCCATGGGTACGCTACGGGTATTGCTGCACGGTGCCTTGCTGCTGATCGGCGCCGTATTGCTGGCCCGGGATGGCTTTCAGGTTGACTTCGACGCGGCGGTTTTGCGCGCGGCCGTTGACGTCGCCGTTGCTGGCAATCGGGTTGTCCGGGCCGGCGCCGCGCGCCGAGAGGTTGGCGCCGCTGACACCTTGCGAGGTCAGGTAAGTCGCTACGCTCTGCGCGCGACGCTGCGACAGGTCCATGTTGTGCTGACGGCTGCCAGTGCTGTCGGTGTAGCCGACGATTTCGATCTGGTTCTGGCTGAACTCTTTGAGCGAACCGGCAAGATTATTCAGCGGCTGGTAGAAGCTCGACGCGATATTCGCCGAATCGGTGGCGAACGTGATGTTACCCGGCATGATCAACTTGATCTGATCACCCTGGCGCTGCACTTCAACGCCGGTATTGGCCATGCTCGCGCGCAGCTTTTTCTCTTGCTGGTCGGCGTAATAACCGTAACCGGCAGCCGATGCACCCACCACCGCAGCGCCAATCAGCGCGCCTTTGCCACGGTTGTTATGGTCGATCGCCGCGCCGGCCAATGCGCCCGCGAGAGCCCCGAGGCCACCGTATTTGGCGGTTTTGCTCACGCCTTGGGAGCCGCCATCGGCTTGTCCCTGGTTGTCGTAAGGATTAGGTGAAGCGCAGCCGGACAACAGGGCCACAGCAGTTGCGACAATAATCAAACGCTGCTTGGTGAACATGAAGAGCTCCTACTTTTGCATTCTGATATGCAGGACCAAGGCATCGGCCTATGCGGGCTTTGGATCGTCGTCGCGGGCAAAAATTCCCTGCCGCCAGTCACGCCCGCACAAACGGGTTCTCGCGCATTTCATCGCCCAGACGCGTGTCCGGTCCGTGCCCGGTCACCACGGTCGCGTCCTCGTCCAGCGTGTACAAACGCTGCTTGATCGAACGAACGATAGTCGCCTGATCGCCGCCCCACAAATCCGTGCGCCCTACCCCGCGGCGAAACAGCGTGTCCCCGGCAATCAACAATTTCGCCTCGGAAAACCAGAAGCTCATCGACCCAGGCGTATGCCCCGGCGTGTGAATCGCCACGCCACAACCGCACGCCAGTTCCTCATCGTCGTCCAGCCAGCGATCCGGCGACGGCACCGGCACGTAAGGCACGCGAAACATCTGGCATTGCATTTCCAGGTTGTCCCAGAGGAATTGATCTTCCTTGTGCAAGTGCAGAGTCGCGCCGGTTTTCTCTTTCAACTGCCCGGAGGCGAGAAAATGGTCCAGGTGCGCGTGGGTGTGGATGATGCTCACTACCCGCAAACCCAAGGCATCGAGGCGCGCGAGGATCAGTTCGTGATTGCCGCCCGGATCGACCACGATGGCTTTTTTGCTGATCGGGTCGCCAATGATCGTGCAGTTGCATTGCAACGGGCCGACGGGGAAAGTTTCGCGGATAAGCGCGGTATTCGGGGTTTGATGGGTGGGCTGCATGGGTTTGATCCTGGTGCCTGAGCGCGGTGCTGCGGTTGTGATCCGCAAAATTGATAGGGTATCCTCGCGCCCCGCCTGTTTTGATACAAGACGGCAGCAAGCACGCGCGCTGTTTTGCCCCGCGCTGGAAACGATCCGACCATGTCCGAGCTCACGATGAACTTCAGTACCAAAACCGCCTGTGCATTTGTTGCAGGTCGCGCGCAGCTTCAGACTGACACGCCTGGCCGGGCCTATGCCGCCGCCCGCGAATCCAACGACGTGACGTGCATTGCCGCGGCCGACGGCGCGAGTTTCAGGGCTCACTCCGCCATCGGCGCGCAGGTTGCGGTCACCGCAGCGCTGGGTTTTGTCTGCAAGAACTTCGAAAGCCTCTGGCAAAACATGGACAAGCACAACGCCAAAGCTGCCCAACGCCTAGTCAATCGTTGCCTCGATGCATTTCGACGCAAATCGACCAAGCTCGGCTGCGATAGCAGCGAACTGGCCTGCAGTTTGTCGTTTGTTGCTTACTCGGGTGGACGTTATATGGCCGGCCATTTGAGCGACGGCTTGATGGTGAGCGTCGATGCTGCGGGACAACTGCAAACCCTGTTTGCCGCAGAAACCGCCGAGCCTGCCGCTGCCAAGCCCTTGCTGACCGAGCCGAAAGCCGCGTCGCGCCTCAAGTTGATGCGTGGGCCGATTGAGGCCCTGACCGGCTTCGCGCTCATCAGCGAAGGCAGCGCGCAAAGCCTTTGCGACGATGGCGTTCCGGCCGCGGCGATCCTGCAATGGCTGGAGTCGAATGCGACGTTGCCGCGCAAGAACCTCAAATCCGCGCTCGCCGACAACCTGCAGCAACACGCCCCCGACCACGACAGCGCCATCGGTCTGTTGTCGCTACGCCCGCGCGAAGCGCTACCTCAATAAGTGAAAGCCTCTGACTCAAGGTTTCGCCCGGTCAGAGGCTTCACTGCAACACGCCCAGTTCTTTCGCCCGCGCCACCGCTTGCGTGCGCCGTTCCACGCCGAGTTTGCTGTTGATATGGCTGGCGTGGGTTTTCACTGTGTGCAGGGAAATAAACAGTTGATCGCTGATTTCCTGATTCGAGCAGCCTCGGGCGATCAGGCGCAGGACCGCCAGTTCACGAGTGCTGAGGTGATCCGCGCCTGGGGATAACTCCACGGCAGGCCGGGCAACGGCGGCAGGCAATTGCTCAATGAGGGTTTGCGCAACAGCGGTTGGCGCAGTGAGTTGAAGTTGCCCGCGCAGCCAGTCCGGGTGTTCGGCCAGCAAACCTTCGAACGGTTGCAGCACGCCGCCCGCCGCCGCTTCCAGCGATTGGGCCAACGCCCTGCGCGCCTCCGGCTCACGCCCACCTGCCAGCAACAGACTGATTTTCTGCGTCAGCGCCATCACGCTGAGCATCTGCCGGCCGGTTTGCTGGCCATGCTCCAGCAGCGCATTCAACCGCCCTTCCGCCAACATCGGCTGACCTTTGATCACGTCGAGCAAGGCTTGCTGCAATTCGATGTGCAGCGGCAGCTGTGGATGAAATTCCGGTGGCGCGGCGGCACGTTCGCCGTTGTAGGTCTGGCCCAGTCGCGCGAGCCAGGCTTCAGCCAGATCGGTGCGGCCCTGCGCCAGCCACAATTCGCATTTGACCAAGGTAATCATCGCCAGGTAGTAAATCGGCGGGACGTCCCAGATGTGCATCAGCCGTTCGGCTTCGGCGAGTTCGGCGAAGGCTTTGGCGAATTCGCCGCTGTTGCCTTCGAGCCGGGCGATCACGCAATGGCCGATCAACACGCTGATGTCGCGACAGGCCCGCGCCTCGCTCAATCCGGCTTGCAGACGTAACCGCGCGGCTTGCGGTTGCAGGCGCAGCGCCAACAGGAAACCTTCGTACAGAATCAGCCGCGCGCGCACCGCATACAGGCGCTGCGGCGACAAACCGTGCAGACGCTGCAGGCCTTGGCGGACTTCGTCCAGCGAACGCAAAATCTCGCCCCGCGCCTGCAACACGCGGGCGCGGTCGTAATGCGCCAGCGCTTCGAACAGCGGATTGCCGACGCGTTGCGCCAACTCCAGCGATTCGCGATTCAACCCGCGCGCGCGCCATAAATCGCCATCGGCAATCGCCAGGTTGGACAAGGTCGACAGGCACATCAGGCGTTGGCCGTAACGTTTCGCCGGCAGGCTTTCCAGCGCCTCGCTGCAATACAGCAAGGTCAATTCGCGATGGCCGCGACCTCGGGCAATGATTCCGCTGAGCGCCAGCCATTGCGCCAGCATCGATTTTTGCGCAGTGGCCGAGGGTGCAGGGAGAAACCGGCTCAAGTGATTGGCCAATTCTTCGGCGGCGTCCAACTGGCAAGCGAGCCCCAACGCCCAGCTGTAGAGCACGATCAGGCGCGGCGTGCTGATCAGCAGGCTGTCGGGCAAATCCATTTTCCAGCGCAGCAGCATGCCGACATTTTGCTCGGCCAGCAGTTGTTCTTCGGAAAGGTTTTGCACCAGGTTTGCCGCGACGTCCAGATGCCCGGCGCGCAAGGCTTGCTCCACCGCTTCATCGAGCAAACCTTGCGCGTTGAACCAGCGGCACGCGCGCAAATGCAGGCTCGCGGCCGGGACCAACGCCTGCGTGGTCGGACGGGTGCGCAGCAGATCGGAAAACAAATGGTGATAGCGATACCAGTGGCCGTGTTCGTCCAGCGGTACGAGGAAAACTTGATGAGCGAGCAAGAAACGCAGGATTTCCGCGCTGTCATGGGCCTCGCGCACGGCGTCGCACAGTTCGCTGCAAAAACGCTCTTGCGGCGCGGTGTCGTAGAGAAACGCCTGCACTTCGGCGGGCAGGCAATCGATGACTTCTTCGAGCAGGTAATCGCGGATCAGCCCTTCCCCGCCGTGCAGCGACTGCGGCAGTGCGCTGTTGTTGCCGTTGCTGCCGGCCTCAGACGCCGCGAGCAGCCAGAACCGCAGCCCGGCGACCCAACCCTCGCTGCGCTGGATCAGGTTCTCCAACGCTTCGCCACGCAGTGAGCTGCTGTGGCGATCAAGCAAGGTCAGGGCTTCGTCGTGGGTCAGGCGCAGGTCTTGTTCATGCAGTTCGAGCAATTGCCGCGACAGGCGCAACCGCGCCAGGTGCCAGTCCGGGCGCTGCCGGCTGGTGACCATGACCAGCAGGCCTTCGGGCAGATGATTGAGGAAGAATTGCAGACAGCGATCGAGCACAGGGCCTTGGGCCAGGTGATAGTCGTCGAGGACCAGTAACAGCGGCGACTTCGGGGACAGGTGCACGGCCAGTTCATCGAGCAAGCCGTCGAGCCATTCTTCGAAGGCAAAGGGTTGATGGCGCTGGCGCATTTTCAGCAGGCCCAGTGCTTTGCTGCCCAGTTGCGGAAAATAGTCTTGCAGGCCTTCGAGCAGACGCTCGAGGAAACGCCCCGGATCGTTGTCGCGCGGGCTCAAGCCCAGCCACAGACTCTGCCAATGCGCCGGCAGGCTCTGGCAGAACTCCACCGCCAACGAACTCTTGCCGAACCCGGCCGGGGCGCTGACCAACAGCAATCGACCGTTCAACCCCTGGCTCAGGCGCTCGCAAAGACGCGGTCGCAGCACATGGCCGTCAGGCAGCGGTGGCCGGAAGAAACGGCCATCCAGTGCCGCGACGGCAACGCTTGCAGGACCCGCGAGTGGGGACAGATCAGTCATGGCCGGCTCTTGTTTGAAAGGCTGATGGCGGCGTTGCAGATGTCCGCAGACTAGCGGTAAACGCAGAGCTATTGAAGGTTGTTGCTACAAATGGCTACAAAAAGACTACAACCCGATAACCCAGCCTGAATTCCCTGTAGCAGCTGCCGAAGGCTGCGTCCGGCTGCGAAGCAGTCGTGAAATCAGGCAGCGCGGTGTTTCAGGAAGACCGCGCGCTCCGGTTTTACGACTGCTACGCAGCCGAACGCAGCCTCGCGCTGCTCGGCAGCTGCTACGGAAGGCCTTTATGGACTTCCAAAAAAAAGCCCCGAACCAGTCGGGGCGTTTTTCGAGGGTGCGGCCTCTCGGGTGGCGCGCTTAGCGAACACCATCCTGGCGCAGTGCGGCCGGGGTGAAGTCGCTGGTGGTGGCGGTGAAGCCGAAATCATAAGCCGACTTCTCTTCGTTCTTCATGCCCAGCGCCAGGTAACGACCCGATTGCAGGTCATACAAGGTTTCCAGGGCGTACCACGGCACTTGCTTGTCGTAGTAGTTCTCGGCATGAGCTTCTGCCACACGCCACAGCTGGTTACGACCGTCGTAGTGGTCGATCACCGCTGCTTGCCAGGTGTCTTCGTCGATGTAGAAGTCACGTTTGGCGTAAATGTGGCGCTGGCCTTCCTTCAAGGTTGCAACCACGTGCCAGACGCGGCGCAGCTCGTAGCGTGCGAGGTCCTGGTTGATGTGGCCGGCCTTGATGATGTCGGAATACTTCAGCTTCGGATCGTCGAGCTTGTAGCTGTCGGAGGCGATGTACATCTCTTTCTTGCCTTCGAGTTTCCAGTCGTAGCGGTCCGGTGCACCGTTGTACATGTCGAGGTTGTCGGAAGTACGCAGGCCGTCAGCCGCAGTACCCGGGCCGTCATACGACACTTGCGGGGCACGGCGCACACGACGCTGACCGGCGTTGTAAACCCACGCCGAACGCGGCTCCTTAACCTGGTCGAGGGTTTCGTGCACCAGCAGCACACCACCGGCCAGACGTGCCGGCGCGGTCACTTTCTGCTTGAAGTAAAACAGAATGTTGCCCGGGTTGGCCGGATCGTAATCCTTCATTTTGTCGCGGAACACGAACTGATCCTGGAAGTACACCAGGCTGTACGAGCCGTTCGGCTGCGGGGTCGCCTGGGTCACCAGACGGGTCACGCTGCCGCCGCGATAGCGGGTGATGTGGTTCCAGATAACTTCGACGCCGGTTTTCGGGATCGGGAACGGCACCGCCGTTTCGAAGTTTTCCAAGCCGTTGCCGCCAGACACCAGATTGGTGTTGGTGGCGTTTTTCTTGATGGCGGCAAACACGTCATCCGGCACGGTAGCGCCGCGATGCGACGGGTAAACCGGCATCTTGAAGGTTTCCGGGTAGCGTTTGAACATCGCGTACTGGCCCGGCGCAAGCTTGGCTTTGTACTGGTCGACGTTCTGCGCGGTGATGGTGAACAGCGGTTTTTCACTGGCGTACGGGTCAGACAGGAAGCCCTTGCTGTCGACGGTGCCGGCATTCTTCGCCAGCGGTTTCCACGCCGGGATCGAACCGTCGGCGTTGCCGGCCATCTCGGCGCCCATTGGCGTCAGGCTTTTGCCCAGCTTGTCGGCTTCGGCGGCAGGCACCGCAGCCATGACACTTGTCGCCAGCAGCGAAAGCCCCAGAACACCGGCGTGGAACAGACTCTTTGTTATTTTCATATGTGTGTTCGTCCTGAAAAAACAGTGCTTAGAAGTTCACGCCGAAGCTGAGTGCGAGGAAGTCGCGGTCATCCACGGTGGTGTACTTGCCATCAAAGAAGTTGGTGTAGGCCAGGCTCGCGGTGTAGGTGTTCTGGTATTCGGCATCGACACCCAGGCTGACCGCTTTGCGACCTTCTTCGAAGTTGCCGCCAGGGCCAGGCGAGTAACCGCTGACGTCGTGCGACCAGGCCACGTTCGGCTTGAGGTTGACCCCGGCGAATACGTCGTTGTATTCCCAGATGGCGCGACCACGGTAGCCCCACGAAGTGGACGTGGTGAAACCTTCGTCGTTGCAATTGCGGCTGCGGTTGTTCTGTGGCGAACCGGCGCCCGCGCCGTTGATGGTGCTGGCGTTGAGGATGTTGGCGCAGGTATTGGCGGTGCCGGTGGCTGGCAATTCACCCGGACCGTAGACCGGATCACGGCCATAACGGATATCGGAAGTGCTTTCCAGGCCGCCGACGTGGGTCACGCCCACTTCACCGACGACGGTCAGACGGCTGGCGCCCATGACCTGGTCGAAGAAGTGCGTCAGGGTGGTCTGGAACTGGGTGATTTCCTTGCGACGATAACCGTGCAGGTCCTGACCCGGTACGCCGTTGAGCAGCGAAGCGTTGGACAGCGCGCCGCCCAATGGACGCACGCCGGCAAACAGGATGTCGGTGGAGTTGAGTTGTACCGGCGCGTTCGGACGGTAGCTCAGTTCACCGCTCCACGCCGTACCGGTAGGCAGGGTGGTGGAGAAGCTCAAGCCGTACAGACGGATGTCTTCCGGGTATTCGATGAAGTATTTCGAGTTACCCGCGACCAGCAGCGGCGCCAGCGCAGCGAACGGTCCTGGCAGCGCGCCAGCGGTGTTGTAAACCGACTGTGGCGCACCGGTGGCGCTGAAGATCGGCGCGCGGCTGTGGTAGTTCATGAAGTAGGCACCGAACTCGGTGTCCAGCGGGTCGAACATGTACTTCAACGACGCGCCCCACTGGCCGCTGTCGCGCGCATCGCGATCGGCGCCACGACGTACCAGCACGCCTTCCTCGTTGACGTTGACGCCCGCGCCGGCCAATGGCCCCAAGGCAATCGCCGGGATCTGCGAACGCTTGTTCAGCACGCGCAGGTTGTCGGTGCAACCGTCGGCAACGATGTCTGGCTGCGAGAAGAACGTGCCGCAGTTATCGACAACGGTCTGGTCCCATTCGAGCTGGTAGAACGCTTCACCGGAGAGGTTCTCGGTCAGGCTCTGCGAGACGTAGAACATGTTGACCGGGATCAGGCCTTCCTTGATCTCGGCGCCCGGACGACGGAACGCAGACACGTCAATCGGGTTGATCGAGTTGATGCCGCCGCCGATGAAGGTACTTTCACCCCAACTGACCACTTGCTTGCCCAGACGCACGGAGCCCGGCTGATCGGCAATCGAGTAGTTGTGGTAGACAAAGGCGTCGAGGATCTGCCCGCCGGAGGACTTGGCGCCTTCCTTGCGGTTGCTGTCGCTGATGTCCTTGAACTGGCGGCTTTCGTCCTTCAGTTCAAAGTCGTACCAGTATTTGCCACGGACGAACACGCCGGTGTCGCCGTACTTCAGTTCGAGGTCGTGAATACCCTTGAAGATCTTCGAGAAGGTTTCGCCGCTCTTGAAGTTGTTGTGGCCGTCATCGGAGGTCTGCGACAGGCCGCGGCCGCCGTTGTTGACGCCGATGAGGTTCTTGTTCGGACTCTCAGTAGACCAACTGGCACCGATCGACAGGGATGAGTCGAACTGACCTTCGATTTCACCGACGTTGAAACTGACGCCGAATGCAGGCCCGGCGAGCGAAGAGGCGAGACTGACCGCCAGGGGCAGTTTTGCCCGGCGCCAGAACTGGTTTACTGATGTCATCGACGCTACTCCATGTGCATTATTGTTATGGCAGTGAGTACTTTTAAAAACGTTGTGGATGACCGGAAGCCAACGCATCCCGAATTCAATCCCAATGTGCATCGCCCCGTTAGTGCGTTTGCTCCGTTCTTAAAAATCCTTGAGCGGACTATAGCCAGCAGGTAGTACTGCTTGATCCCTCTAAAGTGTGATTTGCAGCTGCCGGCCACTCTGGAACAGTCCTTTCGCCAGTCCGACAGGTGTCGGCACGGCAAGGATGGCTGAAAATTCGGATTTCACAAGCCAAGCGCTTGCTTGGTGGGGCTGACGTGCCGTTTTCGGCACGCCAGCGGGGCATAAAACGCGCTTAAAGCGTCGAGAGGAAGGTGCTGTTGTTGGCCTGCCATTCAGTGATGTCGAGGCGGATACGCTTCTTGTCGAGCTTGCCGACACTGGTCTTGGGAATTTCCGTAACAAGGGCTATCTGGCTCGGGATCGCCCACTTGCTCAGGTGGCCCAACTCGACGAACGGCTTGAGGTGTTCCTTGAGTTCTTTCGCCCCGATCTCGTGGCCCTCACGGACCACCAGCAGCGCAAACGGGCGCTCGCCCCACTGCGGATCGGCGATGCCCACCACTGCTACTTCGCGTACCGCTGCGTGACGGCTGATCAGGTCTTCGAGGTCCAGCGAGGAAATCCACTCGCCGCCGGTCTTGATCACGTCCTTGATCCGGTCGCGAATATCGATCACGCCCATGCTGTCGAGCGTTGCGACGTCGCCGGTGTGCAGCCAGCCGCCGGCCCAGAGTTCGGCGCCCTTTTGCGGTTCGTTGAAATAACCTTCGGACAGCCACGGCGCGCGCAGTACCAGCTCGCCCTGGGTTTCGCCGTCGGCGGGAAGGAAGTTGCCTTCGCTGTCGACAATCGCCGCTTCCACCAATGGCCCCGGCACGCCGGCCTTGATCCGGTAAGTGGTGCGTTCGTCTTCGGTGCCGGCCATCAATTCGTCGTTAAGGTGCGCGCAGGACACCAGCGGTCCGGTTTCCGACATGCCATACGCGGCGGTCAGTTGAATGCCTTTAGACTTCGCCGCTTCGTACAACGAGCGGTTCAGCGCACTGCCGCCGATGACGATTTTCCAGCCAGCGAAATCAGTGTTCTGCGCGGCTTTGGCGTTGAGGACCATTTGCAGAATGGTCGGCACGCAATGCGAGAAGGTGACCTTCTCTTTGCGCCACAACTCGACGAGGTATTCCGGGTCGTACCGGCCCGGATAAACCTGCTTCAACCCAAGCATCGTCGCCACGTACGGCAGGCCCCAGGCGTGAACGTGGAACATCGGCGTGATCGGCATGTACACGTCGTTGGTGCCGAGCAGGCGCACGCTGTCGATCGACCCCATGATCGTCGACACGCCCATGGTGTGCAGCACCAGTTGCCGGTGGGTGAAATACACACCTTTCGGGTTGCCGGTGGTGCCGGTGGTGTAGAACGTAGTCGCGACCGAGTTTTCGTCGAAGTCCTGGAAGTCGTAGTGCGGGCTCGCGGCCGCCAGCAGTTGCTCGTATTCGCCAACGAGGTTCGGCAGGTCGGCGGTTTTTTCCGGCAAGTCAGTCAGCAGCAGGGTTTTATCGACCGTGGTCAGGTGCCCGGCGATGGCTTGATAGAGGCCCACGAACTCGCTGTTGACCAGCACAAAGCGGTCCTCGGCGTGGTTCATGGTGTAGAGAATCTGTTCCGGAGACAGGCGCACGTTGATGGTGTGGATGACCGCGCCGATCATCGGGATGGCGAACATGCATTCCAGATAACGATGGCTGTCCCAGTCCATCACCGCCACGGTATCCCCGGCCTTGACGCCCGCCGCCGTCAGCACATTAGCCAGCCGCGCGACGCGCTCGATCAGCGTCGGGTAGCTGTAGCGCAACTGGTCGCGGTAAATGATCTCGCGGGTTTTCTCGTAACGAGCGCCGGACATCAGCAGTCGTTTGATCAGCAGCGGATACTGGTAAGCGCCTTCGGCTGGCGGGATAACGCGAGTCTGCAACATAAGAATCCCTTTTCTGACTGCTCGGTCTTGGCTTGGAGAGGTGAGCACTCTAAAGCCGTTGGATTGCCGCCAAATCAGCCAAAGGAATGATTTGCAGAGCCGTACAAATGCTAGCTCTGCGCCAGCATTTGCAGGATTTGTCACCGCTGGTGGGCGATCAATGCATTTCGGTGAACGCGAGTTTGACGCCGATGGCGATCAGCACCGCGCCCATGGCCCGGTCGAACCAGTGGCCCATGCGCGCGAACCCGGCGCGCACCCGTTGCTGGCTGAACAGCATGGCCACCAGGCAAAACCAGATGCCCGTCGCCACCGCCAGATAAATCCCGTAACCGGCCTGCACTGCCAGCGGTGTGTGCGGGTTGATGACCACGGTGAACAGCGAGAGGAAAAACAGCGTGGCTTTCGGGTTCAGGCCGTTGGTGACGAAGCCTGAGGTGAAGGCGCCACGCGCGGTGCGTTCGCCGACTTCCTTGTGCAAATCGTCCGCCAGCGGTTTCGCCGGTTGCGCGCGCAGGGCTTTGAAGCCGATGTACAAAAGGTACGCGGCGGCGGCCCATTTCAACGCATTGAACAGCACGATCGATTGCGACACGATCAGGCCGATGCCGAGCAGCGAATAGCCGACGTGGAGGAAAATCGCGCTGCCGACACCCAGCGCAGTCCAGGTCCCGGCGCGCCGACCGTGGGTCACGCTTTCGCGCACCACCACAGCAAAGTCCGGTCCGGGACTGGCCACGGCCAGCAAGTGAATCAGCGCGACGGTCAAGAATTCTGTCCAGTACATGGCGGGTCCTTTGGGGCAGGCAATCAACATTAGCTCGGAAAAACTTCGCACCCGTGGCGAGGGGGCTTGCCCCCGTTCGGCTGCGCAGCAGTCGTAAATGGGTTCACTCGGTACTTTGATGAAACCTGATGACTCATAAACGCGGGACGCTTCGCGTCCCAACGGGGGCAAGCCCCCTCGCCACAAAAGACCGCCTGCTTCAAAATCGGGGTCCAGTGCAGCTATGAGTAACCATATGTTTCATCTGGTAGGCTCGGCAGGTTACGCCTTCAGTTCATTGCACAAAAGGTACAGTTGATGACGAACTCTCGCCGCGCCGTTTTCCTCGACCACCCGTCCCTGGACCTCGGTGACCTTGACCTGACGCCTTTGCGCGACTGCTTCAGCGACTTGCAACTGTTCGCCCAGACCACGCCGGACCAGGTAATCGAGCGCCTCAAGGGCGCTACCGTCGCGATCAGCAACAAGATCCTCATCGACGCCGCCGCCATCGCCGCCAGCCCCGATCTGAAGCTGATCCTGATCACCGCCACCGGCACCAACAACGTCGACCTCGCCGCCGCGCGTGCCCACGGCATCACCGTTTGCAACTGCCAGGGCTACGGCACGCCATCGGTGGCGCAGCACACGATCATGCTGTTACTGAACCTCGCCACACGCTTGGCCGATTACCAGAAAGCCGTCGGCGAAGGTCGTTGGCAGCAGGCCAAACAGTTCTGTCTGCTGGATTACCCGATCGTTGAACTAGAGGGCAAAACCCTCGGTTTGCTCGGCCACGGCGAACTCGGCGGCGCTGTGGCGCGGCTGGCCGAAGCGTTTGGCATGCGCGTGTTGCTCGGGCAGATTCCCGGCCGCCCGGCGCGCCCGGATCGTTTGCCGCTGGAGCAATTGCTGCCGCAAATCGACGCCCTGACCCTGCACTGCCCGCTCAACGAACACACCCGCCACTTCATCGGCGCACGCGAATTGGCCTCGATGAAACCCGGCGCTTTCGTGGTCAACACCGCGCGCGGTGGTTTGATCGACGAACAGGCGCTGGCCGATGCCTTGCGCAACGGTCACCTGGGCGGTGCGGCCACGGACGTCTTGAGCGTCGAGCCGCCGGTCAACGGCAATCCGCTGCTGGCGGCAGACATCCCGCGGTTGATCGTCACCCCGCACAACGCCTGGGGCAGTCGCGAAGCGCGGCAACGGATCGTTGGCCAGTTGACCGAAAACACCCAAGCCTTCTTCAGCGGTACAGCGCTGCGGGTCGTCAGTTGATAAACTGCCGCACTTTTTTTCAAGGGGCAGAGTATGGATCCGCGCAGTGAAGTACTGCTTCGTCAGGCCGAGTTGTTTCAAGGTTCGCTGTTGCTCGCCGGTTTGCCCGCCGACGATTTGCTCGGCCGCCTGCCCGATGCTCACGGCTGGTGCTGGCATGCCGGCGATCAAGCGGCGCTGGACGCACGTTTCGCCGAGCGCAGCCACTTTGGCGTGAACGCGCCGGAACGCGAGTTCGACGCGGCGGTGGTGTTTCTGCCCAAGTCCAAAGACCTGACCGATTACATTCTCAACGCCCTCGCCTCGCGGCTGGCCGGACGCGAGCTGTACCTGGTCGGGGAAAAACGCAGCGGCATCGAAGGCGCCGCCAAGCAACTCAACCCGTTCGGTAAACCGCGCAAACTCGACAGCGCACGCCATTGCCAACTGTGGCTGGTCACCGTGGCCAACGCTCCGGTAGCGAAATCGCTGGAAAGTCTGGCGCAGGAATACGAATTGCCACTGGCCGAAGGTCCGCTGAAAGTCGTGAGCCTGCCGGGGGTATTCAGTCACGGTCGCCTCGATCGCGGCAGCGCTTTGTTGCTGGAACACCTGGATAAATTGCCCAGCGGCCACTTGCTCGACTTCGGTTGCGGCGCCGGGGTTTTGGGCGCAGTGGTCAAACGGCGTTATCCACACAATCAGGTGACGTTGCTTGATGTCGACGCGTTTGCCACCGCCAGCAGTCGTCTGACGTTGGCCGCCAACGGCCTGGAAGCCGAGGTGATTACCGGTGACGGAATTGATGCGGCGCCGATGGATTTGAGCGCGATTCTGAGCAATCCGCCGTTTCATGTCGGGGTGCACACCGATTATTTCGCCACCGAGAACTTGTTGCGAAAAGCGGCCAAACATCTGAAAAAAGGTGGCGAACTGCGGTTAGTCGCCAACAGCTTTTTGAAGTATCAACCGCTGATCGAGGAGCACCTCGGGGTCTGCGCGATCAAGGCTGAAGGTCAGGGTTTCCGAATCTACCGGGCCAAACGCAGCTAAAAACTCTTTTAAAAAAGAGGCTTGCCCAAACGGATTTGCCTAGGCAGAATCCGCTCCGTCCTAGGGGAGTAGTCTCCCACGAGCGCCATGCTCGTCCGGCATACGTCAACATACTTGGTCAACAGACCATGGCGTATGCGACCCAAGCGTCCGCACAGACGGATCGCCAGGGTTTGACAAGACCTATGACACGAACACCTTACCCGGGGCGGGGAGGTCGTACGTGTCATAGCCGTGTCGACCCGCCCCTTAGGAAAACCCTGATGCTGGATTCTCTTCTCGTTCCCACTGCGATCGTTGCCTTGGCCGAAATCGGCGACAAGACGCAATTGCTCGCGCTGATTCTGGCGGCGCGCTTCCGCAAACCCTGGCCGATCATTGCCGGCATCGTTGCCGCCACCCTGGCCAACCACGCGGCAGCCGGTGCGGTAGGTGCCTGGTTTGGCAGTTTCTTCTCGAATGCGACGCTGCACTGGATTCTCGCTGCGAGTTTCACCGCGACGGCTTTGTGGACCCTGGTGCCGGACAAAATGGACGATGACGAAGCGAGCACCGCGCGCAAGTTCGGGCCGTTCCTGACCACGTTGATTGCGTTTTTCCTCGCCGAAATGGGCGACAAGACGCAAGTCGCGACGGTGATGCTCGCGGCGCAATATCCGGATTTGTGGCTGGTGATTATCGGCACCACGGCGGGCATGTTGATTGCCAACGTGCCGGTGGTATTGGCGGGTAATTTTGCGGCGGACAAATTGCCGTTGACGTTGATTCGCCGGTTGGCGGCGTCGGCGTTCCTGGTGCTGGCGGTTGTCGCGGTGTACAAGGCGATGCAGAGCAGTGGGTGGGTTTGACGGGGTAAGTCGGTAGACCGCGTTATCGTTCATCGCGAGCAAGCTCGCTCCCACAGGGTCTGTGTACACCAGAGATCCAATGTGGGAGCGAGCTTGCTCGCGATGGCGGCAGTCGCTACAACTCAGGACTTCGGCGCTTTCTCGTACAGCGGCATGACCTTCGGAATAGCCGCCTGCAACGAAGCAATGCGACTGGTCGACGCCGGGTGAGTGCTCATGAACTCCGGTGGCGAACCTTCCGAAGCCTTGCTCATCTTGTTCCACAAGGTGATTGCGGCGTTCGGGTTGTAGCCGGCGCGTGCTGCGAGTTCCAGGCCGATCAGGTCGGCTTCGTTCTCGTTGGAACGGCTGTTGGGCAACGTCATGCCATAGTTGGCGACGGTATCGGCCAGCGCCAGGCTGTCCTTGCCCAGACCGAACAAAGCACCCGCGCCCTGCTTGGCCATTTCCATTCCATAAGCTTTCGACATCGCTTCACGACCGTGCTCGCGCAGGGCGTGGGCGATTTCATGGCCCATTACCGCGGCGATTTCATCGTCGGTGAGTTTCAGGCTGTCGATCAAACCGGTGTAGAAAATGATCTTGCCGCCAGGACCGCAGTTGGCATTGAGCTCATCGCTTTTGATCAGGTTGACTTCCCACTTCCACTGCGCCGAATCCGGGCGGAAGTTCGGTGCCTGGGCAATCAGCCGGTTGGCAATCGCCTGAATGCGTTTGGCATCGGTGCTGGTCTTGTCGAGCACGCCGGCGGTTGTCGCTTCGCCGACAGTCTTTTGATAAGACTGCGCGTACATCTGGTCGACTTCCTGACTCGACAGCATGCTGAACATGTACTGCTTGCGCTCAACCCCGACGGCGCCGCCGCTGGTGGTGTTGACCGACTGACAACCGGCGAGCAGCAAGGCTGCGCTGAGTGCGCTTACAACCAAAGTCTTGTTCATCAAAAATCTCCCTGAAAGATGCCGCGTATCGTAGGGGTTGAATTGTATCGGCGCCAGATACAACAGACGTGTAACACGCACTTTCAGAAAAGGCGTTGCGCCCGACAGGAAATCTCAGACGTGCGCACCCCACCGATCGTTCCCACGCGGCAACGATCAATGGCTAACCGGGAGTCAGACACTCCGGGCCGTTGAGTTTCGGATCATTCACCAGATTCGCCAGCACGCGTTCGCGCAGCGCCGCCGGCTCACCCGCGAGCAAGCCTTGCAGCACGTGCAACGGGGTTTCAGGATCGAGCCACGCGGCTTGTCCCGCCTCGTCCAGAATCAACGGCCGCCGCTGACTGGCCGCCGCTTGAGTGATGACCGCCGTGCTCAGCCACACTTGTTCCTGCACCGGATAGGCTTCCCAGATCGCCGCGAAAAACAGCGCCGAGCCCTCCCCCGGCGTCAGCCAGTACGGGCGTTTGCGCTGGTTGCCGCGCCATTCGTAGAAACCATTCGCCGGCAGCAGACAACGGCGTTCGCGCAGCGCCTGGCGAAACATCGGTTGCTCGGCCACGGTTTCGGCGCGGGCATGCGCCGGAGTACGCGACAGGTCGGTCAGCCACGGCGGCGTCAGGCCCCAGCGCGCACGGGCCAATTCGCGCTGACCGTCGGCGCCGGCGCGCAGCATCAACACTGAATCGTTGGGGGAAATATTCCACTGGGCCTGCTGATCGGCGGGGAAGCCAGGCAGGGCCGCGAAGGCGGGGTTCCAGCGAAACAGGGCATAACGTCCACACATGGGGCAACACGACTCTCAATAAAACGAACGCCAGCCTAACAGACCAGCGTGCCGGGAAAACTTTCCGGTTCATCACCGGGCATCGGCAGCGCGGCATTGTACGCGGCGATCAACTCGCGGGCGTAGTCGGCCTGGTCGTTATCCACCGACAAACCAAGCAAGCCGAAAACCGGCAATTCCCCGGTGCCGCCAAGCAAATCGCGCCCCACCAGATGCGCTTCGACCCCCTCGCTGGCGAGCATGCCTTGCAGCAGCTCGCCTTCCATGAGGTTTTCCGGTTCGTAGATTCGCTGCATGGGCGCCCCTTATTCGTTTTCGCTGAACACTTCGAGGTGCCATTCCTCGCCATGAACCTGCAGCACAAAGGTTATCGGCCGGCAGCACACCTGACAGTCCTCGATATAGGTCTGATCACCTGCGGACAAATCCACCGTTGTCTCTACCGCTTCCCCACAATACGGACATTCATACTCAGCGCTTTCCAGCATCGCGGTCTCCCAGGTGACTTGTGCGTATAATCGCCGGTCTATTTGCAGGGCTATTTTTGTCCAGTTACTTTTTTCAGACCTTGCCCTGTTGGTTTTCGATCAAAACCTTTACTTACCCTAGCCGTTTCTAACAAGAGAGCATGATGGGCGAATTCGATGCCATCCGACCTTACGACGACAGCGAAGTCCCAGCGGTGCTGGCGCGGCTGCTCGGCGACAAGGCGCTTCTAGATATCCTCATTCACTTCCGTTTCCCGCGTTACGCCGGTGCTTTCGGCTGGATGCTCAAACCTCTTATAGCTCATCGACTGCGCCGTGAGTTCGCCGGCGTCAATTCGGTGGCCTCTTTGCAAGACAAAGTCGAAGTCTACGTCGACCACACCATCGAGCGCGCTACCGACGGCGTGACGTACACCGGGGTCGAGCAATTCAAGTCCGGCAGCGCCTATCTGTTTATCGCCAACCACCGCGATATCGTCATGGACCCGGCCTTCGTCAACTATGCGGTGTACCACGCCGGCCTGCCGACGCCGCGCATTGCCATCGGCGACAACCTGCTGCAAAAGCCTTTTGTCAGCGACCTGATGCGTTTGAACAAGAGTTTTATCGTGCACCGCTCGATCACCGGGCGTCGCGAGAAAATGGCCGCGTACCAGTTGCTGTCGGCTTACATCAATCACTCGATCCGCAACGATTGCGCGTCGATCTGGATCGCTCAGGCCGAAGGTCGGGCCAAGGACGGCGACGACCGTACCGAGTCGGCGATCCTCAAGATGTTCCACATGAGCCGCAAGGACGAGCCGTTCGGCGAAGTGATTCAGTCGCTGAACCTGACCCCGGTGTCGATCAGCTATGAATACGACCCGTGCGATCAGGCCAAGGCCCGCGAATTGTTCATCCGCGCCACCACCGGCACGTACAACAAGGCGCCGGGCGAAGATGACGTCAGCATTGCCAAGGGCATTACCGGCTACAAGGGCCGGGTGCACGTGAACTTTGCCGCGCCGATCACCGAGCTGTTCGACGACACCAAGCAATTGGCGGTCGAAATGGACAAGCAGATTCTCGGCGGCTACCGGTTGTTCCCGGTGCATTACCTGGCTTACGCGCAATGGCAGGACGCCGACCCGCAACTGCAAGTGCCGACAGCCGCCGAGGTGTTTGCAGCGGACGAACTGGCCAAGGCTCAGGAAGAATGGCAAAGCCGGTTGCAGGCCTGCCCTGAAGAGCACCGCCCGTACCTGGTGCTGCAATATGCGACGCCAGTGAGAAATCAATATCGGGTGAAGGCCGGGTTGCCGCTGTAATCAGTGGCCAAGCACCACACTTGTGGGAAGGGGCGTCTGCGGCAGGTGGAGCTTCTGTGGAAGGCAGCTTCTGTGGCAAATGGAGTTTCTGGGGCAGGGAGCTTTTGTGGCGAGGGGGCTTGCCCCCGTTGGGTTGCGCAGCGACCCCAGAATCTTGCGACTGCTTCGCAGCCGAACGGGGGCAAGCCCCCTCGCCACAGGCAAGCCCCCCTGCCATGAGCAAAACTCTCACCACAAATGAATGGGCGTTGCTGAATTTGTTACCGGCGATTCAGAACTGTGTGCTGACCCACGAGATGATCAGCGCCACGCCCAGGCAGGCGAAGCCGAATCGGTAGAAAAACCGGTTCATGCGCTGGGTCGCGCCATTGTGCATCAGTGTCGCGTCATCCACGCGACGGTTCTGTGCGGCGGCTTCAAGCACTGCCTGGGCGCGCTGTTCGCGGCGGCGCGTGGCGTGCAGCAGCCAACTGCCGGGGAACGCCAGCAGCAAGGCCAGCAGGTTGATCAACTTGGCGGGATGGTTGGTGAACAACGAAATCAAATGCAACGACATCACGGACCTCGGCAGAACTTGAGATGACAGGCGCCGGACCGACGACCGCGTCGCGGATTCTACCGAAAGCCTGCGACAAATAACGAACCACTTGGCCGATTCCTGATCGGTGTCACGTCATCGTCATCTGCATGCGCCAGTCTGTCGCCCCTCGAAACCGACACTGAGCCCGCCATGCTGCACGCCGAAAACCAGGACCGCCTCTACCTCATCGCCCAAAGCGAAGAACAGCAAAACCTCGTCGGCAGCCTCGCCTTCAATGTGCAGGATCGCCACTGGCTGGTGTATTGCGTGCTGGGCGGACACCAACATGCGGACTTGCCCGAGATGGATTTGCTGACCGGGGTGAGCGTGCTGGATTTCTACTCCCAAGCCGCCTGAGCCCTTTTTTCGGACTGTAGGAGCGAGGCTTGCCCGCGAAGACGGCGGAACATTCAACATTGATGTTGGCTGATACACCGCTTTCGCGGGCAAGCCTCGCTCCCACAAGGGATCGGGGGTATTCGCGGAAACCAGCAAACACAAAAAAGCCCGGAACCATCACTGGCACCGGGCTTTTTCACATCGGCGCAAAAGTTATTCGCCGAGGATCTGGCTGACCGTCGGGTCTTTGAACAAGCGCGTCAGTGCGTCGCTCAACACGTCGCTGACCAGCTTGGTGTTGGTTTCCTGGTTCGGCGCCATGCCGAAACGCTGGTCCAGGGAAGCGCCGTAACGACCGCTGTAGCGGCGGTTGGCGTTCTGCACGTCGGAGCGGAAAGTGGCGCCGATAGTCGCTTCGGTCACGTACATGCCTTCTTTAGGCGACTGGTATTTCAGCTCGGCCAGGGTCACGGTCAACTGCGGCGCGTTCATGCCGTTGGACACCGGGGTGAAACCGAGCAAACGCACGGCCGCTTCGGCCTGAGCCTGCAATTTCGGCAGGATCTGCGCGCCTTGCACGGTGATTGCGCTGGTCTCCGGGTACAAACCGCCACGGGTGCCGAGGGTTGGCGATGGGCGACCGTCGACCACCCGCACCACCACTTGCTGGCCATGGCCAACCGGTGCCAGCTGAGTGGTCAGCTTCGGCTCCGGGTTCAGTTGTTGCGGGCTGTGGGCGCAGCCAACCAGGGTCAAACTGGTCACAGTGATCAAACCGAACAACAGGCGTTGCAACATGCTCTTCTCTCCAGAATCAGGCACAAACAGGCCCGCAGTATAGCGGTGGGCCACTGCAGCGAACTAGGGGACTTCAACGAATAACCCAAACTCTGACCAACCCTGCGCAAAGCGGTTCCTGTCACACATCTGTCACCGCCCATACACGCTGACGTCATCGCGCACTGGCAACCTTCACAGCAGTCACCCCACAAGGTACTTCGCCATGCGTTATCTGATCTCGCTGTTCGCGCCACGCCCGCTGCACCGCAGCTTTGCCCTGCTCGATCGCAACGGTCATTGCCAGGCATTCAAGCAATGCAGCCTGCAGCCGATGGGCGATGGCTGGGTCGAAATCGAAGAAATCCGCCTCAACTGGTTACACCATCCCCTGCCCCCAAGTGCCCGTGTGCGCCAGCGTCAGCCTCGTTCACGGGTGCACGCGTTGTTGTCCATCTGACCGGACGCCTAATAAAAGTCATTAATCGCGACCATTTCCCTGCGTTTCTTAGATACAATCTCCCCCCGATTATAAGGACGTCTCCTGATCGGGCCTCGCAGCATCGTCAATGCCCAGGCATTGGCCCCCCGAATCGCCCACAGAGAGCCGCCCACACAGATCGAGTGAAGCTGGCGTGCTTGCTGTTCCCTGAGCAAAACCCCCACTTTTCGCGCATCTGCAGAGCTGTCATTACGCTCGGTCACTGAGCTGTTTGCCCGTTTTGCCTGTCATGTACTTCATGGCGGCAATCCATCCGGGCACGGTGCCAGGCTGGGACAGCCCTTTTTGAGGTTCACGTCTTCAAAAGAGCGTGAAAAAAACGGGTTTTCACAACTTCACAAGAGTGTGGCGAGCAAATGAATAGTTTTGCGTCTGAACATGCACCATTAGCGTCTGAAACAGCCCAACGACACAGGACCGGGTACGCCTCGAATACCGGAGCCTGAAGCCTGTCCGCTACGGATTTGGTTGCACAAACGGATGTCTCGACCATAAGTCGAATTGCCAGTCGCGCGTTGAAGTGAGTTCATAGACCTCATTGACCCGGCCGGTAGCGTCCGTCGAAGTTGCGAAAAATTGCGAAGATTCGGACATGGCGATTCTGGCCATGAGTACCTGGGGCACACATGACACGCCCCGGCACGCCTGGCAGCTATGCCGACAATTTGGTGCTGCAGATTTTGGAGACGCGTTAAATGGCGCATAACGAAGCAGTCGACGTAGTACTCGTTGGGGCCGGCATCATGAGTGCCACCCTCGCTGTACTGCTCAAAGAGCTCGACCCCGCGATCAAGCTGGAAGTCGTCGAGCTGATGGATTCCGGTGCTGCGGAGAGTTCCAACCCGTGGAACAACGCCGGTACCGGTCACGCCGGGCTGTGTGAGTTGAACTACACGCCGCAGGCCGCCGACGGCTCCGTCGACATCAAGAAAGCCGTGCACATCAATACGCAGTTCGAGGTGTCGAAACAGTTTTGGTCATACCTGACCAAAAAAGGCACGTTCGGCTCGTGCAAATCGTTCATCAGCCCGGTGCCGCACCTCAGCTTCGTGCAGGGCGACAGCGGTGTGTCTTTCCTCAAGTCGCGCTTCGAGGTGCTGAGCAAGCACCACGCTTTCGCTGACATGGAATACACCGAAGACAAAGCCAAAATGGCCGAGTGGATGCCGCTGATGATGCCGGGCCGTCCGGCCGACGAAGTCCTCGCCGCGACCCGCGTGATGAATGGCACCGACGTCAATTTCGGCGCGCTGACCAATCAACTGCTCAAGCACCTGACCAGCGCACCCGATGCGCAGGTCAAGTACTGCAAGCGCGTCACCGGCCTGAAGCGTAACGCCAACGGCTGGACCGTCAGCATCAAGGACGTCAACAGCGGCAACAGCCGTGAAGTCGACGCCAAGTTCGTTTTCCTCGGCGCGGGCGGCGCGGCATTGCCGCTGTTGCAGGCGTCGGGCATCGAAGAAAGCAAAGGTTTCGGCGGCTTCCCGATCAGCGGCCAGTGGCTGCGTTGCGATAACCCGGAAGTGGTCAAGCATCACCAGGCCAAGGTGTACAGCCAGGCAGCGGTCGGTTCGCCGCCAATGTCGGTGCCGCACCTGGACACCCGCGTGGTCGATGGCAAGAAGTCGCTGCTGTTCGGGCCATACGCCGGTTTCACCACCAAGTTCCTCAAGCACGGTTCCTTCATGGACCTGCCGCTGTCGGTGCGCGCCGGCAACATCGGCCCGATGCTGGCCGTGGCGAAAAACAACATGGACCTGACCAAGTACCTGGTCAGCGAAGTGATGCAGTCGATGGAGCAACGCCTGGAATCGCTGCGTCGTTTCTACCCGCAAGCGAAGGCTGAAGACTGGCGCCTGGAAGTGGCCGGCCAACGGGTGCAGATCATCAAGAAGGACCCGAAAAAGGGTGGCGTTCTGCAGTTTGGTACCGAACTGGTGGCGGCCAAGGATGGTTCTCTGGCGGCACTGCTCGGCGCTTCGCCAGGCGCTTCGGTGACGGTTTCGATCATGCTTGAGCTGATCGAGAAGTGCTTCCCGAACAAGGCGTCCGGTGAATGGGCGGCGAAACTGGCGGAAATCTTCCCGGCCCGTGAAAAAGTCCTGGAAAGCGACGCAGCGCTGTATCGCAAGATCAACGCGCACAACAACGTCGCGCTGGAACTGGTTGAAGCCAGTACCGAGACCGAAAGCTACGCTTGATTCGGCTCCACAAAAAACGCCCCGCTCTGGTTGAGAGCGGGGCGTTTTTTTATGGGCGGTGGAATGGCTTATCGAGGATTTGCGGAGCTGGTGACGGCCTCATCGCGAGCAGGCTCACTCCTACAAGAGATGGGTGTACACCAATCAAATGTAGGAGTGAGCCTGCTCGCGATGAGGCCAGCAGCAACACCGCCAAATCACCGGATCAGCAAATCAGCCGCGCGCCTTGGCGATCAGCTCGATGTACTCGGCCGCATTGCGCTGGTCCTTGATCACCGCGACGAAGTCATTGCCGTGCTCATCCTTGCCGTCCAGGTCAAAACCGGCCTCTACGAAAAACGTCAGGAAGCGCTCGAAATCGTCGATGCGCAGACCGCGGTAGGCTTTGATCAGTTTGTGCAGCGACGGTGAAGTGGCGTCGACCGGTTCAAAATCGAGGAACAGTTTGATCTGCTCATCGCCGATCTCGTCACCAATCACTTGCTTCTTATCTTTACGCATTGCCGACTCCAGCTCGCAGACATTTCACGGGGCGGGCAGTTTACCCCTCACTGGCCGCCGGGCTCAACGCGGACGCACACTGCCGGTGTGCAGATCGGCCCAGACATGGCCATTGGCGTAGCTGAGGAACTGGCAATACACCGTGTCGTTGCGCAGCAGGTCAATCACCACGCGGTACTGCGCCAGCGGGTAATACATCGTCAGGGTTTTGCTTTTTTCGTCGTAGATCGGCTTTTTCAGGCTTTTGCTTTCGCCATCAAAATTGACCAGCACCTGATTGATGGTCGCGCCTTTGTTCAGGGATTTGCCCTTGAGGCGGATCAGCAATGGCGACGTCACCGGGATCGGCTGTTGCGAGGATTGACGCTGGCTGCCGACCACCACCGAATAGTCGGTGACTTGCAACAGTTGTTGCTGCTCAGGCTCGGCGTCTCGCAGGTTCAAGTCGTCCGGCGGCAGAAACTGCGCGTGCATCGGCGCCGGCGCGGCGGCCAGCGGCAGGCTTGCGGACAGTAACAGGACGGCGCAGCAGCGGGTCAAAAGGCTCATGACAGGCTCCGGGGGACGGGGCCGAGCACTCTAACATGGCAAAAGAATGGGCAAACCCCGATCCATCGTAGGAGCGAGGCTTGCCCGCGAAGAGGCCGGCACATCCAACACCTTTGTCGGCTGACACAGCGCTTTCGCGGGCAAGCCTCGCTCCCACAGAGGATTAATGACAGGGATTACCGATCAATCAAACTGCGCGTGCATCCACGCCTGGTATTCGGCGACACCCGGCTCGCCTTCACGCGGCGCCCAGTGGGCAAGCTCACCCTCGCCGACCGGGCGATAAGGGCCTGCCTTGCACTCGAACATCAAACTGTCGGCTTCCAGCACCACCAGACCGTGGAACACCCCGGTCGGCAGATCGACGCCGACACAGTCGCCGCCCGCCTGCAGAACTTGCTTGCGCACCACCGCGCCTGACTCGTCAAAAATCAACAAACCGAGGCGGCCCTTGAGCACCAACAGGGTTTCAGCCTTGTTGTCGCCCAAGTGTCGATGCGGCGGAATGTAAGTGCTCGGCTGCAGCCCCACCGCCATGCGGTGGCAGGCGTCTTCCATTTGATGGAAGTTGTGATGCTGGCGCCCACGAGGATTAGCCGCAGCCTTCTCGGCCAATTCCGCGAACAGGGTTTGATCAAGAAAGCTCGGCGTGGTCATTGCTTACATTCCTTTAACGGCAAAAATGCCATTGGCGTTACGCCAGTAACCTTTGTAATCCATGCCGTAGCCGAAGATATAACGGTCGATGCACGGCAGGCCGACGAAATCGGCTTTGAGGTCCGGACGCGCCTTGCGGTCATGGTCCTTGTCGATCAGCACGGCAGTGTGCACAGCGCGGGCACCGGCGTGTTTGCAGTAGTCGATGATCGCGCCGAGGGTGTGACCTTCGTCGAGGATGTCGTCGATGATCAGCACGTCGCGATCGAGGAACGACACTTCAGGCTTGGCTTTCCAGAACAGGTCGCCGCCGCTGGTTTCGTTGCGATAGCGGGTAGCGTGCAGGTAAGACGCTTCCAGCGGGAAGTGCAGATGGGTGAGCAACTTGCCGGCGAAAATCAGCCCGCCGTTCATCACACAGAAAACCACCGGGTTAGTGTCAGCCAGTTGTTCGTTGATGTGTGCACCGACGCGGGCGATGGCCGCCTCGACTTCAGCTTCGGTGTACAGGCAGTCAGCCTCTCGCATGATTTGACGGATATGCTCGAGATCAGCGGACATGGCGCTCTCCAAGGGGTGGCTTATGCAGGAAAAGCGGGCAAAGGTACGCATCCAGCGAGGCCGAATCAAGCGTTTGTGGACTAACGTACTGTATGTCTATAGGACAACACCCTCGGATAGATTAATCTAGGCCGGTTTTTTTGCCCGCCGCCGGAGCCTTTCCCCATGCCCATCCAAGAGATCCGCCATCCGCTGATCCGTCATAAACTTGGCCTTATGCGCCGCGCAGACATTAGCACGAAGAATTTCCGTGAGCTCGCTCAGGAAGTCGGTGCCCTGCTGACCTATGAAGCTACCAAAGATTTGCCGCTCGAAACCTACGACATCGAAGGTTGGTGCGGCACTGTGTCGGTGGAGAAAATCGCCGGCAAGAAGATTACCGTGGTGCCGATCCTGCGCGCCGGTATCGGCATGCTCGAAGGCGTGCTGAGCCTGATCCCGGGCGCCAAAGTCAGCGCCGTCGGCGTGGCCCGCAATGAAGAAACCCTGCAGGCGCACACCTATCTGGAAAAACTGGTGCCGGAAATCAACGAACGCCTGGCCATGATCATCGACCCAATGCTCGCCACCGGCAGTTCGATGGTCGCCACTATCGACTTGCTGAAAAAAGCCGGTTGCCGTGACATCCGCGCGATGGTCCTGGTCGCGGCCCCCGAAGGCATTGCTGCCGTCGAGAAGGCGCACCCGGACGTGATCATCTACACCGCCTCCATTGATGAAAAACTCAATGAGCACGGCTACATCATCCCGGGCCTGGGCGATGCCGGCGACAAGATCTTCGGCACCAAGCAGAAGGACGCTTGAGCATGCAGGAAGAGTTCAACGATCCGCTCTGGCGCACGGTGCTGTCCGGCGCCCAGATGCTGTTCGTGGCGTTCGGCGCCCTGGTGTTGATGCCACTGATTACCGGCCTCGACCCGAACGTGGCGCTGTTCACCGCAGGTCTGGGGACGATCCTGTTCCAGATCGTCACCGGGCGTCAGGTGCCGGTGTTCCTGGCGTCGAGCTTTGCCTTCATCACCCCGATCATTCTCGCCAAGGGCCAGTTCGGCCTCGCAGCGACCATGGGCGGGGTAATGGCGGCCGGTTTCGTCTACACCTTCCTCGGCCTCGCGGTGAAGATCAAAGGCACCGGTTTTATTGATCGGCTGCTGCCACCGGTGGTGATTGGTCCGGTGATCATCTCCATCGGCCTGGCCATGGCGCCGATTGCCGCCAACATGGCGATGGGCAAGGCTGGCGACGGTTCGGAGCTGATTCACTATCAGACTGCGATGCTGATCTCGATGCCGGCGCTGCTGACCACGCTGATTGTCGCGGTGTTCGGCAAAGGGATTTTTCGCCTGGTGCCGATCATCTCCGGCGTGCTGGTCGGTTTTGCCATGGCGTTCTATTTCGGCGTGGTCGATACGGCGAAGATTGCCGCCGCACCATGGTTTGCGATTCCGCACTTCACCGCGCCGGAGTTCAACTGGCAGGCGATTCTGTTTATCGTCCCGGTGGCGCTGGCCCCGGCCATCGAGCACATCGGCGGAGTGATTGCCGTGGGTAGCGTGACCGGTCGCGATTACCTGAAGAAACCCGGTCTGCACCGCACTTTGCTCGGCGATGGCATTGCGACGACGGCGGCGGGTCTGTTTGGCGGCCCGCCTAACACCACGTATGCCGAAGTGACTGGCGCGGTGATGTTGACCAAGAACTACAACCCGAAAATCATGACTTGGGCGGCGATTTTCGCTATCAGCCTGGCGTTCGTCGGCAAGTTCGGCGCGCTGCTGCAGAGCATTCCGGTGCCGGTGATGGGCGGGATTCTGTGTCTGTTGTTCGGTTCGATTGCGGCGGTGGGCATGAACACGCTGATCCGCCACAAGATCGATCTGGGCGAGGCGCGCAATCTGGTGATTGTCTCGGTGACCCTGGTGTTCGGGATTGGCGGTGTGCTGGTCGGCACCGGCACCGGTCCGGACGACTTCGGCCTCAAAGGCATCGCGCTGTGCGCGGTGGTGGCGATTGCGCTGAACCTGTTGCTGCCGGGCAATGACAGCTGGAAGCACAAGAAAGCGGATGACCCGTTGCTGTAAGGGCTCAAGGTCTTTGTTGCCAGTTAGATAGCCATCGCGAGCAAGCTCGCTCCCACAGTGGATCTTCTGTGAACACAGAATATGTGATCACCAATGATCAATGTGGGAGCGAGCTTGCTCGCGATGCTTTTAGAGTGCCAACGGCGCTCGCTCGCACAATACGCTCAACGCCTTGGCCCATTGCGGGTCGTCGTTGAGGCACGGCACCAGCACCAACTCTTCGCCGCCGGCTTCGCGGAACTGTTCCAGACCGCGATCGCCGATTTCTTCCAGGGTCTCGATGCAATCGGCAACAAACGCCGGGCACATCACCAGGATCTTCTTCACGCCACTTTTGCCCAACTCATCAAGCCGCGCTTCGGTGTAGGGTTCGATCCATTTCGCTCGGCCCAGACGCGACTGAAACGACACCGACCACTTGCCGTCCGGCAACCCCATGCGCTTGGCAAATTGCTCGGCGGTGCGCAGGCATTGCGCGCGGTAACACGTCGCCATTACTGCCGGGGAAGCGTTCTTGCAGCAGTCCTGATTCTTGAAACAGTGCTGGCCCGTCGGGTCGAGTTTGGTCAGATGCCGTTCCGGCAAACCGTGAAAACTCAGCAGCAGATGATCGTAGCTTTGCTCCAGATAAGGCTTGGCGCTGGCGACCAGCGCATCGAGGTATTCCGGCTGATCGTAGAACGGCTGGAGAATCGACAACTGCACATCAAGTTTGCGTTCGCGGATCACCCGTTTGGCTTCTTCGATCACCGTGGTCACGGTGCTGTCGGCAAACTGCGGATACAGCGGCGCGAGAGTGATTTTGCGGTGGCCCTGCTTGACCAGTTGCAGCAACTTCGTCTCGATCGACGGCTCGCCGTATCGCATCGCCAATTCCACCGGGCCCTGGGTCCACTGCGTGGTCATCGCTTGTTGCAGGCGTTGGCTGAGCACCACCAGCGGCGAGCCCTCCTCCCACCAGATCGAGGCGTAGGCGTGAGCCGACTGCTCCGGGCGTTTGAACAGGATCAGCGACACCAGCAGGCGCCGCACCGGCCACGGCAGGTCGATCACATACGGGTCCATCAAAAACTGGTTGAGGTAACTGCGCACATCCGCCACCGAAGTGGAGGCAGGTGAGCCCAGATTGACCAGAAGCAACGCGTGATCGGTCATGCAACGTCCTATTTCAGAGGCGGCTGGACACGTCGTCCAGAGCCGCGCGCAAATCAGTGAACTGGAAGGTGTAACCCGCTTCCAGCAAGCGCGCCGGAACAGCCTTCTGGCCGCCCAGCAAGAGCAATGACATTTCGCCCAGCGCGACCTTTAACACCAGCGTCGGCAGCGGCATGAACGCCGGGCGGTGGAGCACGCTGCCCAGCGTCTTGGCAAACTCGCGATTGCGCACCGGCTGCGGCGCGCAGGCATTATATGGACCGCTGGCGTCGATGCGCTGCAGAAGAAAATCAATCGCGCCGATTTGGTCCTTGATATGAATCCACGGCATCCACTGCCGACCGGTGCCAATCGGCCCGCCCAGGCCCATTTTGAACGGCAGCAACAGCCGCGACAAAAAGCCGCCCTCGGCCGACACCACCAACCCGGTGCGCACCAGCACCACGCGAATGCCCATGGCTTCGGCGCGTTGCGCGGTTTCCTCCCAGGCGATGCACAACTGGCTGGCGAAATCATCGATGACCGGCGGCGAATCCTCGCTCAACTCGCGCTCGCCGCCATCGCCGTACCAGCCCACCGCCGAGCCGGAGATCAACACCTCGGGTTTCTGCCCGCGGCTTTCCAGCCACGCCAGCAAGGTTTCGGTCAAGGTGATGCGACTGCTCCAGAGCAACGCCTTGCGTTTATGTGTCCACAGACGGTCACCAATCGGCGCACCGGCCAGGTTGACCACCGCGTCCAGCGGTTCTTGCCCGGAGTCTTCAAGACGGGCAATGCCGCGCACCTCGGGACCACAAATACCGGCGACTTTCTCCGGCGAACGACTCCAGACCGTCAGGTGATGCCCTTGGCTCGACCAGTGTCGGCAGAGCTGACGTCCTATCAAACCAGTACCGCCGGTCAGCAATATGCGCATGACTTCTTCCTCGCGTGGCGTTTTACCCGGATCACTAGTCTATTTTTATAAGCAGGGATCTTTGGTATCGGGCAGGCTCTTGGTTTAGCACGCTAATGTTTAACAACGCTGCGTGTTTAACAACGCTCTGTGCTTAACAACGCTATGCGCTTAACAATAGGCCAACCTGTCAGAACGAGAACGCTGAAAGTTATACCAAAAAACAATATTGTACAGCTTTAAACCACGGCGTAGTCTGTACAGAAAGGTAAACGAGGCCCCTATGACTGTACCTATCGCAATCATCGGCACCGGCATCGCCGGACTCTCCGCCGCCCAGGCCCTGACGCAGGCCGGGCATGTCGTTCAACTATTCGATAAAAGCCGTGGCAGCGGTGGACGCATGTCGAGCAAACGCAGCGATGCCGGCGCT
The DNA here is from genome assembly GCF_002836905.1 of Pseudomonas sp. 43NM1. NCBI lineage: Bacteria > Pseudomonadati > Pseudomonadota > Gammaproteobacteria > Pseudomonadales > Pseudomonadaceae > Pseudomonas > Pseudomonas sp. 43NM1. The sequence continues at coordinate 40,005 of NZ_MKGS01000001.1, forward strand.
CTGGACATGGGTGCGCAGTATTTCACCGCCCGCGACCGCCGCTTCGTCACCGAAGTACAGCGCTGGCAAGCCAATGGCTGGGTGGCCGAATGGACGCCGCAGCTTTATACCTATCAGGGCGGCCAACTCAATCTGTCGCCGGACGAGCAGACGCGCTGGGTCGGCACGCCACGCATGAGCGCGATCACCCGCGCCCTGCTCGGCGACCTCGAAGTGCAGTTCGCTTGCCGCATCACCGAAGTTTTTCGCGGTGAAGAACACTGGCATTTGCAGGACGCCGAAGGCTTCACTCACGGTCCGTTCAGCCACGTCGTGATCGCCACGCCGGCGCCGCAAGCCACTGCCCTGTTGGCTGCCGCGCCGAAACTCGCCGGCGCCGCTGCCGGGGTGAAAATGGAACCGACCTGGGCGATCGCGCTGGCCTTCGACACGCCGCTGGATACGCCGATGGAAGGCTGCTTTGTGCAGGACAGCCCGCTCGACTGGCTGGCCCGCAACCGCAGCAAACCGGGACGCGACAACACCTTGGACACTTGGGTGTTGCACGCGACCAGCGCCTGGAGCCGGCAACACATCGACCTGTCCAAAGAAGCCGTGATCGAGCAATTGCACGGCGCGTTCGCCGAACTGCTGCACAGCGCCATGCCCGCACCGACGTTCAGCCTCGCCCACCGCTGGCTCTATGCACGCCCTGCCGCCAGCCATGAATGGGGCGTGCTGGCCGATGCCGATCTGGGCTTGTACGTGTGCGGCGACTGGTGTTTGTCCGGTCGCGTCGAAGGTGCCTGGCTCAGCGGCCAGGAAGCCGCCCGCCGTTTGCATGAGCACCTGCAATGAACCGCATTAATCCGGGTAAATTGCTGCTGTCGAAGTGGACAGCAGCCCTGCCGAAAAACCGCGAGAAGCATTTTCTGGTGACCGAGGTTTTCCGCGACGAGGAAGGCACGGTGCTGCAGGTTGAACTGCAAGCGGTGCTGACCCAGCGCAGCGAGCGGCTGGATTGGCAGGTGCTGAAAAACAGCGATAGTTGGTTATTGGGCTGGAAATAGGTCTTCCTGCAGCAGCCGCTCCTACTTAATTCTCAGGCACTTCGCTAAAACTTATACAAACAATTTGACTTGTACAGCTTTGAATCTATGATGAACTACATGTTGTACAGGTCCCATGCTCTGTACAGGTTTAGATTCGAGGTGCTCCGATGTCCAATGCCCCCGCCAAACCGAAAATCGCAATCAGCGCCTGCCTGATGGGAGCCGAGGTGCGTTTCAATGGTGGGCACAAGGAGTCGCGGCTGTGCAGTCGCACCCTCACCGACTATTTCGATTTTGTGCCAGTGTGCCCGGAAGTCGCGATCGGCCTCGGCATCCCGCGCGAGCCAATTCGCCTGGTCGGCGACCCCGATCATCCGCAAGCCGTCGGCACCGTCCACCCCGCGATCAACGTCACCCAACCCCTCGCCGAGTACGGTCAACAAATGGCCGCCGAACTGCACGACATCTGCGGCTACATCTTCATGCAGAAGTCGCCGTCCTGCGGCTTGTTGCGGGTCAAGGTCTACCACGCCAACGGCGCGCCGGTGGACGGTGGCGGGCGCGGCGTGTATGCCCAGGCGTTCTGCGCCGAACATCCGGACCTGCCGGTCGAAGAAGACGGCCGCCTCAACGATCCGGTGCTGCGCGAGAACTTCCTCACCCGCGTATTTGCCTACAGCGACTGGCAGCAACTGCGCCGCGAAGGCCTGACGCGGCGCGCGCTGATTGACTTTCACTCGCGCTACAAATACCTGCTGATGGCGCACAATCCGGTGCAGTACAAAACCCTCGGCAACCTGCTCGGCAACATGGGCCAGACCGATCCGGAAGAACTCGGTCCGCGTTATTTCAGCGAGCTGATGGAGGCCCTGAAAAAATGCGCCACGCGCCGCACGCACACCAATGTCTTGCAGCACATTTTCGGTTACCTGAAACAGGTGATCAGCGCTGAAGACAAACAGGAAGTACTGCACGTTATCGGCCAATATCGCCTCGGCATCGTGCCGTTGGTGGTGCCGCTGACGCTGCTCAAACATTATTTCCGCCAATACCCTGATCCGTACATTGCGCAGCAGGTTTACCTGCAGCCGCACCCGGAAAATCTCAGTCTGCGAAATGCGATTTAAATGAATACGATCCCCGACACCAGCGCCCAGGAAGACCTCGGCGCCGATTTCAAGAAAGCCCTGGACGAAGGCTGGCTGCCGATTCGCGAAGTCGCGCGGCAGACCGGCGTCAACGCCATCACCCTGCGCGCCTGGGAACGGCGTTACGGGCTGATCGTGCCGCAACGCACGCCCAAGGGTCATCGGCTGTTCTCCGCCGAACACGTGCAGCGGATTTTGACCATCCTCACCTGGCTCAACCGTGGCGTTGCCGTCAGCCAGGTCAAGCAACTGCTCGACACCCCGCAAGCCTTTACCGACTCGGTCGAAAACGATTGGCAACTGCTGCGCCAGACCTTGCTGCAAGCCGTCACCGAACTGGCCGAGCGCACCCTCGACGACACCGTCAACCAAGCCATGGCGCTGTACCCGCCACGGACCTTATGCGAACAACTGCTGATGCCATTGCTGAGCGAACTGGAACAGCGCTGGCAAGGCCAGTTCGGCGCGCAGATGGAACGGGTGTTCTTTTACTCGTGGCTGCGGAGCAAGTTCGGCGCGCGGATTTATCACAACAATCGCCAGTTACGCAGTGCCCCGCTACTGCTGATCAACCATTCCGACCTGGCGCTGGAACCGCATCTGTGGCTGACCGCGTGGCTGATCAGCAGCGCCGATTGCCCGGTGGAAGTATTTGACTGGCCATTGCCGGTCGGCGAACTGGCGTTGGCGGTTGAACACCTGCAAGCCCGCGGCGTGTTGCTGTATTCAAGCAAAGCGATGAACCTGGCGCAGTTGCCAAAACTGTTGAATGGCGTCAGTTGCGCAAAAATCATCGTCGGGCCAACGGTGATCATTCACCACGCCGAGCTGTCGGCGAAAACCACTGAAATCGCTGAACTGTTCATCGCCGAAGATCCGTTGGCGGCGCATCAGGAGCTGGTCCAGCGAGGACTTATCTAATGTCGGGCACGGACCATCCCATGCAACTGATCTGGCTGCGCAGCGACTTGCGCCTGCATGACAACACCGCCCTTTCGGCCGCCGCCGCGCGTGGCCCGACCGTCGCGGTGTATCTGCTGAGCCCGCAGCAATGGCAGGAACATGATGACGCGCCGTGCAAAGTCGATTTCTGGCTGCGCAACCTCGGCGAACTGAGCACGGCGCTGGGCCAGTTGAATATTCCGTTGCTGATCCGCAGCGCGGCGCATTGGGACCAGGCACCGAAAGTCCTGCTCGAGCTGTGCGAGGAACTGCAGATCGGCGCGGTGCACGTCAACGAGGAATACGGCATCAACGAGACGCGGCGCGATCAAGCGGTGGCGCACGCGCTGGATGCGGTGGGCGTGACGTTCCACAGTTATCTCGATCAGCTGTTCTTTGCCCCCGGCACCGTGCTGACCAAGACCGGCACCTACTTTCAGGTCTTCAGCCAGTTCCGCAAAGTCTGCTACGAGCGACTGCGCCACTCGCTGCCCGGGATCGTCGCCGCGCCCGGCAAGCAGGCGAAAATGACCATCAGCAGCGACAAAATCCCCGCCAGCGTCGACGGTTTTGCCACGCCGCCAGACAGCTTGCGCGCGCTGTGGCTGGCGGGTGAAGCTGAAGCGCGGCGGCGCCTCGAGACGTTCGCCGATGCGCAAATCGACTATTACCTCAGCGAGCGCGACTTCCCGGCCAAACCCGGCACCAGCCAACTTTCGGCGTATCTGGCCGCCGGGGTGATTTCCCCGCGCCAGTGCCTGCACGCTGCGCTGCAAAGCAATCAGGGCGAATTCGACAGCGGCAAGGTCGGCGCGGTGACTTGGGTCAACGAGCTGCTCTGGCGCGAATTCTACAAACACATTCTGGTCGGCTACCCACGGGTTTCGCGGCACCGCGCCTTTCGCCCGGAAACCGAAGCGCTGGCCTGGCGCGATGCCCCGGAAGAACTCAAGGCGTGGCAAGAAGCGCGCACCGGCCTGCCGATCATCGACGCGGCGATGCGCCAATTGCTCGAAACCGGCTGGATGCATAACCGCCTGCGCATGGTCGTGGCGATGTTCCTGACGAAAAACCTGCTGATCGACTGGCGTGAAGGCGAGCGCTTTTTCATGCGCCACTTGATCGACGGCGACTTGGCGGCGAACAACGGCGGCTGGCAGTGGAGCTCATCCACCGGCACCGATTCGGCGCCGTACTTCCGCATTTTCAACCCGCTGAGCCAATCGGAAAAATTCGACGAGCAGGGTCTGTTCATCAAGCACTGGCTGCCGGAACTGGCCGCGCTGAACAAAAAAGAAGTGCACAACCCGGCGAATGTCGGCGGCTTGTTTGGCGTCGCCGATTACCCGTCGCCGATCGTCAACCTGAGCAATTCGCGCGCCCGGGCACTGGCGGCGTTCAAGAATCTGCCGTCACGCCAAGCGGTTGCCGGAGGTCGCGATGAGTGAGTTCCTCGAACACTTCGCGCGGCAATTCGCCGGGCTGAACAAGGACAATTTGCAGCGCCTCGGCGAGTTGTACAGCGACGACGTGCACTTCACCGATCCGCTGCATGACGTGCACGGGCTCAGCGACCTGCACGCCTATTTCGCCAAGCTCTACGCCAATGTCAGCGAACTGAGTTTCGACTTTCGCGGCTTCGACCACGTCCGCGAGGGCGAAGGTTATCTGCGTTGGGTGATGAGCTACCGCCATCCGCGCCTCGACGGCGGACGGCTGATCACAGTCGACGGCTGCTCGCACTTGCTCTGGCGCGACAAGGTTTATCGGCACCGCGATTATTTCGATGCCGGCGCACTGCTTTATGAACATCTACCTGTATTGGGCCGGGTCATTGCCTGGCTGAAAAGGAGCATGGGATGAACCTCACACCGCCACGGCGTTACTGGTTGACGGGCGCGAGCAGCGGCATTGGCGCCGCTTTGGCCGAAGAAATACTGAGGACCGGCGCGCACCTGGCCGTGAGTTCACGTTCGCTGGCGCCGCTCAATGTCCTCGCCCAGCGTTATCCGGGACAAGTGCTGGTGGTCCCCGGCGACCTGACCAACAGCCAGACCGTGCGCGAAATCGGCGAACAGATTACCGAGGACTGGGGTTCGCTGGACACGGTGATTCTCAACGCCGGGACGTGCGAATACGTCGATGCCAAGCAGTTCGACGCCTCGATCATCGAACACGTGGTGCGCACTAATCTGCTCGCCAGCAGTTATTGCATCGAAGCCGCCCTGCCCTTGTTGCGCGCCGGCACTGCGCCGCATCTGGTCGGCGTCGCCAGTTCGGTGACCTACCTGCCGCTGCCACGCGCCGAAGCGTATGGCGCGTCGAAAGCCGGGCTGCGTTATCTGTTCGAGTCGTTGCGTATCGATCTGGCCGATGAAGGCATTGAAGTCACCGTGGTCAGCCCCGGTTTTGTCGATACGCCGCTGACCGAAAAAAACGATTTCCCGATGCCGCTCAGTTGGCCTGTGGATAAAGCCGCGCGGCACATTTTCAACAAACTGCAGAACCGGCCGCTGGAAATCGCCTTCCCGGCGCTGTTCATGGCTGCGCTGTGGCCACTGTCGAAAATGCCTAACCGGGTAAAACTGGCGATCGGCAAACGCATGGTGCGCAGCAGTCCGCCGATCAAGGATCAACCGTGAACATCGCCATTATCGGTAGCGGCATTTCCGGGCTGACCAGCGCCTATCTGCTCAATCGCCGTCACGACATCACCGTGTTCGAGGCCAGCGACTGGGTCGGCGGGCATACCCACACCGTTGACGTTACGGTTGATGGCCAGACGCACGCGGTGGATACCGGGTTCATCGTGTTCAACGATTGGACGTACCCGAATTTCATCCGCCTGCTTGGGCAGCTCGGTGTCAGGTTCAAACCGACCGAAATGAGCTTTTCGGTCAACGATCCGGACAGCGGCCTGGAGTACAACGGCAACAACCTCAACAGCCTGTTCGCCCAGCGCAGCAATTTGCTGTCGCCGGGGTTCTGGAAGATGTTGCGCGACATCCTGCGCTTCAACAAAGAAGCCTTGCGCGACCTTGAGCAACAACGCATCGCCGCCGACACCACGCTCAATGATTATCTGCAGGCCAATGGTTACAGCGAGCGTTTTATCCTGCATTACATCGTGCCGATGGGCGCGGCTATCTGGTCGATGTCGATGGCCGACATGCTCGGTTTTCCGCTGCAACTGTTCGTGCGGTTTTTCAAGAATCATGGCTTGTTGTCGGTCAACGACCGGCCGCAATGGTGCGTGATCGAGGGCGGTTCCAGCGCCTACATCGCGCCGCTGACGGCTTCTTTCAAAGAGCGGATTCGCCTCAATTGCCCGGTAACCCGCGTTGAGCGCGACCTTGACGGCGTGGTTATCCACAGCGCTGCCGGCAGCGAACGTTTCGACAAAGTGATTTTTGCCTGTCACAGCGATCAGGCGCTGAAGCTGCTGGCCGAACCGAGTTCGGCCGAGCAATCGATCCTCGGCGCCCTGCCCTACGCCGACAACGAAGTGGTGTTGCACACCGACATCGGTCTGCTGCCGAAACGCAAACTCGCCTGGGCCAGTTGGAATTACCGTCTCAATGGCGCCGGCACCACCCACGCCGCCGTCACCTACGACATGAACATCCTGCAAGGCTTGCAGAGCGACACCACGTTCTGCGTCAGCCTCAACCAAAGCGCCGGCATCGACCCGAGCAAGGTCCTCGCCAAATTCACTTACGCCCATCCGCAATACAGCTTGAAAGCCGTGGCGGCGCAGCAGCGCTGGGAAGAATTGGACGGCGCGCAGCACACCTATTACTGCGGCGCGTATTGGGCCAACGGTTTTCATGAAGACGGGGTGGTCAGCGCATTGCGCGTGGCCCGGTCGTTGGGTGAGGTGCTATGAACAGCGCCCTCTACAGCGGCTGGATCGGCCATCGGCGTTTTGCGCCCAGAGCGCATGCGTTCCGTTACCGGATCGGGCTGCTGTACCTGGACCTCGACGAGCAGGATGCGGTGCTCGGGTTGTCGCCGTTTGCCGGTGCCAGCCGGTTCGCGCCGTTCTCGTTTCGAGAGCGTGATTACCTGAAGGCGTTTACCGGCAGCGGCATGCGCCTGATCGATGCGGTGCGCCAACAGGTCGGCGAAGCCATCGGCCATCAGCCGCAAGGCTCGATCTGTTTGCTGACCCAGGCGCGCAGTTGGGGCTTGTCGTTCAACCCGGTGAGTTTTTTCTACTGCCACGAGGCGGACGGGCAACTGGCGGCGATTCTCTGCGAAGTGACCAACACGCCGTGGCGCGAGCGCTATCACTACGTGCTGCCGGCGCAAGCGGCCGAATCGCTGCACGGCCAGCATCAGCACTTTGCGGTGGCCAAGGCGTTTCATGTGTCGCCGTTTCTACCGCGCGATCTCGAATACCGCATGAGCTTCAGCCCCGCTGCACAACGGCTTGGCGTGCACATGGCGGACTGGCAAGGCGAACTGAAGCTGTTCGATGCCACGCTCAACCTGCAACGCGAAGCCCTTGATCGCGCCAGCCTGCACCGTTACCTGCGGCGCTTTCCGTGGATGACCGCGAAAACCGGCTTGGCGATCTATTGGCAGGCGCTGCGACTGTTATTCAAACGAGCTCCGATTTTTGCCCATCAGGCTGCCGATGGCAGCTTTCAAACCGCAACCGTTGCACCACAGGATCGCCATCATGAAATCCTCTAGCGTTTCGGCCAAAGCCAATCTACTCAGCAGCAATGGCTGGTCCGGCTCGCTGCTGCGCCGGGGCGTTCTGCGGCAATTGGCGCACCTCAAACACGGCCAACTGGTGGTGATCGAGGACGGCGAACGGCATGTCTTCGGCACCGCTGGCGACCATCTGCTTGGGGAGATCCAGATTCTCGACTCAGCCGCCTGGGGCATGGTTGCGAGCAACGGTTCGATTGGCGCGGGCGAGGCTTTTATCCACGGTTACTGGACGTCGCCGGACCTGACGGCGGTGGTCCGGGTGTTTGTCAGTAACCTCGAAGTGCTGGATGCGATGGAGGGCGGTCTGGCCAAACTCGGCCGGCCCTTCGTGCAAGGCCTGCATTGGTTCAATCGCAATACGCGCAAGGGCTCGCAGAAAAACATCGCCGCGCATTACGACCTCGGCAATGACCTGTTCGAACAGTTTCTCGACCCGACGATGATGTATTCGGCGGCGCAGTTCCTGCGTCCTGAAGACACCCTGGAACAGGCGCAACTGAACAAACTCGAAAGGATCTGCCAGAAGCTCGATCTGAAACCGGCCGACCATTTGCTGGAGATCGGCACAGGCTGGGGCAGCATGGCGCTTTACGCGGCGCAGCATTACGGTTGTCGGGTAACCACTACCACGCTGTCCAAAGAGCAATACGCCTACACCGCGCAACGCATCGAAACCCTTGGCTTGCAGAAGCAAGTGACCTTGCTGCTCTCGGACTACCGCGACCTCACCGGGCAGTACGACAAACTGGTTTCGATCGAGATGATCGAAGCGGTCGGCCATCGTTTCCTGCCTACCTATTTCAAGCAATGTGCGCAGTTGCTCAAGAGCAACGGTTTGATGCTGTTGCAGGCGATCACCATCCGCGATCAACGCTACGAACAGGCGCGGACCAACGTCGATTTCATCCAGCGCTATATCTTCCCCGGCGGCGCGTTGCCGTGCATGCACAAGATGCTCGAAATCGTCAGCCGCGACACCGACATGAACCTGCTGCACATGGAAGATTTCGGCCTGCACTACGCGCGCACGCTGCGGCTGTGGCACGAGAACTTTCGCCACGCCCACGGGCGTTTGACCGAATTGGGCTACGACGATTATTTCCTGCGTTTGTGGGAGTTTTACCTGTGCTACTGCGAAGGTGGTTTCCTCGAACGCACCATCGGCACCGCGCAGTTGTTGCTGGCAAAACCGGCGGCAATCACCGCGCCATTGCTGGGGCGTTTTGATGCTTGAACGCTTGGTCAATGCGGCGCTGTTTCAGCTCGGCTGGTTCGCCTGCGTGCTCGGCGGCGACAGCCTGTGGTTATGGGTGGCAGTGGCGGCGCTGGTGATTCACCTGCTGTGGATAAGTCGCTGGGTCGACGAAGGCCGGTTGATTCTGAGCGTGGTGCTGCTCGGGACCACGGTCGACAGTTCGTTGCGTTGGCTGGGCGTGTTCGAGTTCACCGACGTCGCGCCGCTGATTCCGCTGTGGCTGATGTTGCTCTGGGCGCTGCTGGCGACGACGTTGCGCCATTGCCTGCAATGGAGCGCCAAGCCGTGGTGGCTGGCCAGCCTGCTCGGCGCCATCGGCGGGCCGCTGTCGTATTACGCCGGCAGCCAATTGGCCGGCGTGCAGTTTCCCTACGGCCAAGTCGTGACGTTACTGGGGCTCGGGGTGCTGTGGGCACTGCTGTTTCCGGCGCTGCATTTCATGGCGCAACGCCTGGCGGCAGACGCTCACGACTGAGCGTCCGTCAGGCCTTTCACACAGCCGCGGCGCACTGCCTTACACTGCGCGCCATGAAAACCATCCCACACACGCAAATCGCCGAACCGGCGATCACTTGCTCGACCTGCTCAGCCTGCTGCTGTCAGCTCGAAGTCATGCTGATCACCGAAACAGGCGTGCCCGAACGGTTTATCGATGTCGATGATTGGGGCGGCGAAGTGATGTTGCGTCTGGACGACGGCTGGTGTGCAGCGCTGGATCGCAACACGATGATGTGCACGATTTACGAAAAGCGTCCGCTGATTTGCCGGGAGTTCGAGACGGGCTCACCGGAATGCATTGAAGAGCGGCAGGGGATTGTGTCGGTTTATCGTTGATTAACGCGCAGCCCGCTTAGAAGTGAGGCTGTGGGAGCGAGGCTGTGGGAGCAAGGCTTGCCCGCGAAAGCGATCAATCAGTCAACATCTCTGTTGAATTTGAGACAGCTATCGCGGGCAAGCCATGCTCCCACGGCTTTTGACCTTACAGCGGCATCGTGTAGTGCAGCGCGTAGCTTTCTACACCATCGTTGTCGCTGCTGATCCCGGCGTTGGAATAATGCGTCGCGCGAATCCCGACTTCATGTCCACCGGCGAAGCGCAGGCCGAAACCGATGCGGTCTTCAAACTGAAAAGACTGGCCGATGTTGTTGTCTTCCATTTGCGTGTTGGAAAACAACGCAACACCGATGCCTGCCTCGACATACGGCTTGACGTTTTGACCGGCGAATTCGTAAACGAATACCGGCGAGAACGACAGGCTGGAAGTGCCCGAGGTCTTGTCGCCATCCCAGTAGGTGTAAGCGCCGCTCCAGTAACCGGTGACGCGACCGACGTCGCTCTGCAACCAGCTCTGATCCCAATCAAATTGCATGCCCAGCCGGTAAGTCATGGTTGAGTCGCTGGTAGCGCCCACCCCGAACTCAACACCTGCCGCCTGTGCAGTCAAACTTTGCCCCATAAGTGCGGCCGCAATCGCAGCCAAGCAGAACAGTCGTTTCATTTAGAAACATCCTTTCCCATAACAATTTCGTGTGGATTTTTTTTACAGCTCAACAGACAAGCTATAGAAGCCGTCGGTTACTCAGAAGTTCAGCCCTTTTTAGGCTTTTTTCACATTTTTTTTACAAATCGAAGCTTCGCACATTTCCGGCGTTATTCCAGAGGATTGGCAAGATATTTCTGAAATGTTCTGAATCAGAGCTGGTCCAGAACTGCGCCGTGCGCGATGGGCCCGCGGCGAGCAGGTTTTTTTCGGCCAGAAGCCGCTGCAATTGCCGCGCGACGGCGGCGCCGGTGTCGATCAGGCTGATATCGTCCGCGATCATCTGCTTGAGCAATGGCTTGAGGAAGGGGTAATGCGTGCAGCCGAGAATGATCGTGTCACAACCGGCCGCCAGCAATGGCTCGACATAGCCTTGCAACAACTGGCGCAACGCCGGGCTGTGCAGATCGCCATTCTCGATCAGCTCGACCAGGCCCGGACACGGCTGGGTGATGACCCGCACATCGGTGGCAAAACGGTCGAGCAACGCGGCGAACTTGGCGCTCTGCAAGGTGCCGGTGGTGGCCAACACGCCGACCACACCACTGCGCGTGGCCGCCGCTGCCGGTTTCACCGCCGGTTCCATGCCCACGATTGGCCATTGCGGATAATCGCGGCGCAAATCGGCAACGCCAGCGACGGTCGCTGTGTTGCAGGCGACCACCAGGGCCTTGGCGCCCTGCTGCTGAAGAAAACCGGCGATGGCGCTGCAACGTTGCTGGATGAATTGCGGGGTTTTCTCGCCGTAGGGAATGTTGCCGCAATCAGCGACGTACAGCAGCGACTCGTTCGGCAGCAGGCGCTGGATCTCGGCCAGCACCGAGAGCCCACCGACGCCGGAATCGAACACGCCAACCGGCGCTTCACGCATGTTTGGGCCCACAGACGCTGCAACCCGGATCACGCTTGACCCGCAGCTCGCGAAAACGCGTGCCCAAAGCATCGATCAGCAACAAGCGCCCCACCAGCGGCTCGCCGAAACCGGCCAGCAACTTCAGCGCTTCGAGCGCTTGCAGGCTGCCGACCAGGCCGACCAACGGGCCGATGACCCCGGCTTCGCTGCAGGTCAGTTCGGCTTCGCTGCCGTGCCCGTATAAACAGTGGTAACACGGGCTCTCGGCGCGGCGCGGGTCGAATACCGACAACTGCCCTTCGAGGCGAATCGCCGCGCCGCTGACCAGCGGTTTGCCGGCAGCGACACACGCGGCGTTGACCGCCTCGCGGGTGGAGAAATTGTCCGAGCAGTCGAGCACCAGATCCACGGCGGCAATGGCGGCGGCCAGCGAGTCTTCGTCGAGCGCCGCACGATGGGCGATCAATTGAATCTGCGGATTGATCGCGCTCAAGCGGCGGATCGCCGAATCAACCTTGCTTACGCCGACGCTGTCGGTGTCGTGGATGATCTGGCGTTGCAGGTTGGTCAGATCGACTGTGTCGAAGTCCGCCAAGTGCAACTCGCCAACCCCGGCAGCCGCGAGGTACAGCGCCACCGGCGAACCGAGTCCGCCGAGGCCGACGATCAATACACGGCTTTGCTTGAGCCGCAATTGGCCCTCGATGTCGACGTGTTGCAACAGAATCTGGCGGCTGTAGCGCAGCAATTCCTGATCATTCAGCACGGCAGGCGTCCCAGGCTGATTCGTTGGTGGCCGCCCAGATCGCTGCGGCTGTGGACTTCTGCAAAACCTCGGCTCAGCAGCAGATCACGCACCGCTTCGGCTTGATCGTAACCGTGTTCGAGCATCAACCAGCCGCCCGCTTCGAGGTAATCCGGCGCCTGGGCGACGATCAGCCGCAGATCGTCGAGCCCGTCGACACCGGCGACCAACGCACTGGCAGGTTCGAAACGCACGTCACCCTCGACCAGATGCGGGTCGGCGGCAGCGATGTAGGGCGGGTTGCTGATGATCAATTCAAACCGTTGACCGTCCAGCGCGCTGAACCAGTGACTGCTCAGCACCGTGGCGTTTTTCAGGTGCAGGCGCTGACGGTTGCGTTCGGCCAGCGCCACGGCTTCGATCACCCGATCGACTGCGGTGACTTTCCACGCTGGACGCTCGCTGGCCAGCGCCAAGGCAATCGCGCCGCTGCCGGTGCCGAGGTCGAGAACCCTGGCTGGCGTCGCGGGCAATAATTCCAGCGCTGTTTCAACCAGCAGTTCGGTGTCGGGACGCGGGATCAGCGTGTGCGGCGCGACTTCCAGATCAAGTTTCCAGAAACCTTGCTGGCCGAGAATATAGGCCACCGGCTCACCGCCACGTCGGCGTTGCAGATAACTGGCGAACGTCAGCGCCGCTTCACTCGGCACGATGCGCTCGGGCCAGGTGTGCAGAAAACTGCGGTTCTTGCCCAACGCGGCGGCCAGCAACAGCTCGGCATCGAGGCGCGCCGACGGCGAGTCGGGCAGATCGGCAGCCCGCAACAAACTGGCAATGATCGTCATTTATTCACCTATCGCCGCCAATTGGTCAGCCTGGAACTCGGCCAACAACGGCTCGATCACCGCTTCCACGCCACCGGCAAGAATTTCATCGAGCGAATACAGCGTCAGGTTGACCCGGTGGTCGGTGACCCGGCCCTGGGCAAAGTTGTAGGTGCGGATGCGCTCGGAGCGATCACCCGAACCGACCAGCAACTTGCGTTCGCTGGCGATGGCGTTCGCGGCGGCGCTGGTCTGCTGGTCATTGAGTTTGGCCGACAACCAGGCCATCGCCCGGGCGCGGTTCTTGTGCTGCGAACGCTCTTCCTGACACTCGACGACGATGCCGGACGGCAAGTGCGTGATGCGGATCGCCGAGTCGGTCTTGTTGACGTGCTGGCCGCCGGCGCCGGACGACTTGTAGGTGTCGATGCGCAAGTCGGACGGGTTGATCTCGATGGCTTCCTGCTCATCCGGCTCGGGCAACACGGCGACGGTGCACGCGGAGGTGTGGATGCGTCCCTGGGATTCAGTCGCCGGAACCCGCTGCACGCGGTGCACGCCGGATTCGAACTTGAGCTTGGCGTAGACATTCTCGCCTTCAACGCGGGCGATGACTTCCTTGAAGCCTCCGTGCTCGCCGATGTTTTCCGAAAGGATTTCCACGCGCCAGCCACGTCGCTCAGCGTAACGCGAATACATCCGAAACAAGTCGCCGGAAAAGATCGCCGCCTCGTCGCCGCCGGTGCCGGCACGGATTTCGAGGAAGACGTTGCGCCCGTCGTTCGGATCCTTGGGCAGCAGCATGCGTTGCAGCTGCGCTTCGAGTTCGATCAGTTGCTCTTTGGCTTCGCGCACTTCTTCCACGGCCATTTCGCGCATGTCCGGGTCGCTGTCCTTGAGCAGTGCCTGCGCACCTTCGAGGTCGCCTTGCACTTTGAGCAACTGTTTATAGGTTTCGACAATCGGCTCGACCTCCGCGTATTCCTTGGAATAAGCGCGGAATTTGCTCTGATCGGAAATGACTTCGCTATCGCCAAGCAGAGCGGTCAATTCCTCGAAACGGTCCTGGAGGATGTCCAGCTTATTGAGCAGTGACGCTTTCATTGCAGTTTTTTATCCGAGCTATCCGACGAGCCCTCACCGAGGGCAAAGAGTTCCTGGGCCATGGCCAACGCATCGAGGCGGCCTTCGGCAGTCAACTTTTTCAACTGTACGCTAGGTGCGTGCAGCAATTTGTTGGTCAAGCCACGCGCCAGTTGCACCAGCACGTCTTCGGCGCTGCTGCCGTTGGCCAGCATACGCTGGGCCTTTTGCAATTCTTCGTCGCGCAGGCGTTCGCTTTGTTGACGATAGGCCTTGAGCACATCGACCGCCGCCAGTTCGCGCAGGCGCACCATGAAGTCGTCGGCGCCAATCGAAACCATTTCTTCGGCCGCTTGCGCAGCGCCCTGGCGACTCTTGAGGTTTTCCGCGACCACTTCGTGCAGATCGTCGACGCTGTACAGGTACACGTCGTCGAGCTCGCCGACTTCCGGCTCGATGTCGCGCGGCACGGCGATGTCGACCATGAAGATCGGCTTGTGCTTGCGCAGTTTCAGCGCACTTTCCACCGCGCCTTTACCGAGGATCGGCAACTGGCTGGCGGTGGAACTGATGACGATGTCGCTGCGCACCAGTTCGGCGGGAATGTCGGAGAGCAATACGGCGTGGGCGCCGAACTGTTCGGCGAGAATGCTCGCGCGTTCGAGGGTGCGGTTGGCGACTACGATGCGTTTTACGCCCAACTCGTGCAGATGGCGGGCGACCAGGGTGATGGTTTCGCCGGCGCCGATCAGCAGCGCCTGGCTGCGTTGCAAGTCGCTGAAAATCTGTTTCGCCAGGCTGACGGCGGCAAACGCCACGGACACCGGGTTTTCGCCGATGGCGGTGTCGGTGCGCACTTGTTTGGCGGCATTGAAGGTTGCCTGGAACAGTCGGCCGAGCAGCGGGCCGATGGTCCCGGCCTCGCGCGCCACGGCGTAGGCCGATTTCATCTGGCCGAGAATCTGCGGTTCGCCCAACACCAGCGAATCGAGCCCGGAGGCGACCCGCATCATGTGACGAACTGCCGCATCATCTTCGTGCACATAAGCGCTGGCACGCAGCTCATCGAGGCTCAAATGATGATAATCGGCCAGCCAGCGCAGGATAATGTCCGCCGAAAGGTGGTCCTGTTCTATGTACAGCTCACTGCGATTGCAGGTGGAAAGGATCGCAGCTTCGCGGCTGTCGGTCAGTCGGCAGAGCTGCTGCAACGCCTCCACCAGTTGCTCAGGGGTAAAGGCCACGCGCTCGCGGACGTCTACTGAAGCAGTCTTGTGGTTGATACCGAGTGCAAGGAAGGCCATTCAAGGTCGCTGATGGTGACGTGAAGCCGGCAATTGTCCTACTTCGACACAGCCAGAACAACTACCGCTGACTATTGTCCCAATGTCTTGCCTCTATAAAGGCATCAATTGAGACTCGGTTATGTTTGGCCGAAGGCTTGTGTCATGATGCTCCGACCGCAGGTTAGTCGTCCTTCTCTTATATGAATAGATCTTCCGCGTTGCTCCTTGCCCTTGTGTTCCTCAGCGGCTGCCAGGCCATGGCACCCGTTTCGTCGGACGGTACGCCGCCGGTCGAAGACAGCACTCCGGCCCCTGAAAAGCCCAAGGTTTACGGTTCCTTCAGTGAAGAAACCGTGTTCAGCCTGTTGAGCGCCGAACTGGCTGGCCAGCGCAATCGTTTCGACATTGCGCTGGACAACTACGTGACCCAGGCCATCAACACGCAGGATCCGGGCATTTCCGAGCGGGCCTTCCGGATCGCCGAGTACCTGGGCGCCGATCAGGCCGCTCTGGATACCGCACTGATCTGGGCCAAAAACGCCCCGGACGACCTCGAAGCGCAACGCGCCGCCGCCGTGCAACTGGCGCGTGCCGGGCGTTATGACGACTCCATGGTGTATATGGAGAAAGTCCTGCTGGGCAAGGGCGACACCCATTTCGACTTCCTCGCTTTGTCCGCGGCCGATACCGACCAGGACACGCGCAACGGCTTGATGAAAAGTTTTGACCGTTTGTTGCAGCGTCATCCGAAGAACAGCCAGCTGATTTTCGGCAAGGCTTTGCTCATGCAACAGGACGGCGACGCCAAAGGCGCGCTGGCCCTGCTCGAAGACAACCCGCCGGACGACGGCGAAATTGCCCCGATCCTGCTGCGTGCGCGTTTGCTGCAAACGCTCAATCGTGGCGACGAAGCACTGCCGCTGCTGCAAAAAAGCATCAAGAAGTACCCGGACGACAAACGCCTGCGCCTGACTTACGCGCGCATGCTGGTCGAGCAGGACCGCATGGACGACGCCAAAGTCGAGTTCTCCAGCCTGGTTCAGCAATACCCGGAAGACGACGAGTTGCGTTATTCACTGGCGCTGGTGTGCCTGGAAGCCAAGGCCTGGGAAGAGGCCAAAGGCTACCTCGAAGATTTGATCGCTCGCGAAAGCCACGTCGATTCGGCGCATTTGAACCTCGGCCGTATCGCTGAAGAGCGCAACGACCCACAAGGCGCACTGAGCGAGTACGCCCAGGTCGGCCCCGGCAACGATTATCTGCCGGCGCAATTGCGTCAGGCCGATATCCTGATGAACAACGGCAAGACCGCCGAAGCGCAGAAAAAACTCGCCACCGAACGCGATGAGCAGCCCGATTACGCCATTCAGCTGTACCTGATCGAAGCCGAAACCCTGTCCGCCAACAAACAGGGCGACCGCGCCTGGGGCGTGTTGCAGAAAGCCTTGCAGCAATACCCGGACGATCTGAATCTGCTGTACACCCGCGCGATGCTTGCGGAAAAACGCAATGATCTCGGGCAAATGGAAAAAGACCTGCGCCTGATCATCAAGCGCGATCCGGACAATGCCATGGCGCTGAACGCCCTCGGCTACACCTTGTCCGACCGCACTACCCGTTACGAAGAAGCCAAAGTGCTGATCGAACAGGCGCACCAGATCAATCCGGAAGACCCGGCGGTCCTCGACAGTCTTGGCTGGGTGAATTTCCGCCTCGGCAATCTCGACGAAGCCGAACGTTTGCTGCGCCAGGCGCTGGAGCGCTTCCCCGATCAGGAAGTCGCTGCTCACCTCGGCGAAGTCCTGTGGGCCAACGGCAAACAACGCGAAGCCAAACAGATCTGGGGCAAGTTCCTCAAGGATCAACCCGACAGCCCTACCCTGCGCGGCACCATCAAGCGCCTGACCGGATCAGAGACTCTTTAAGATTATGTTTTTGCGCCACGTTATTGTTTTCAGTTTTATTGCCCTGCTCGCCGGTTGCGCGGGTTTCGGCGCTCGTGAATCCGTCCAGGGCCACGGCAACCCGGCCCAATGGAACGTCTACAAACAGCAGATGACCAGCCTCGACGGCTGGCAAATCAACGGCAAGATCGGCATTCGCGCACCGAAGGATTCGGGCAGCGGCACGTTGTTCTGGCTGCAGCGTCAGGATTACTACGACATTCGTCTGTCCGGCCCACTGGGTCGCGGCGCCGCTCGCCTGACCGGTCGCCCGGGCAAGGTATCGCTGGAAGTCGCCAATCAGGGTCGCTACGAAGCGCCGACCCCGGAAGCCTTGCTCGAAGAGCAACTGGGCTGGAAATTGCCGGTGTCCAACCTGGCCTGGTGGGTTCGCGGGCTCCCGGCGCCGGACAGCAAAAGCCGCCTGACGCTGGACACTGACAGCCGCCTGGCCAACCTCGAACAGGATGGCTGGAAAGTCGAATACCTCAGTTACGCCGAGCAAAACGGCTATTGGTTGCCCGAGCGGATCAAACTGCACGGCACCGACCTTGATGTCACGCTGGTGATCAAGGAATGGCAACCACGCAAACTGGGGCAGTGAACATGACTGCTGCGCGTTTGACCTTGCCCTCCCCGGCCAAACTCAACTTGATGCTGCACATTCTCGGGCGCCGTGAAGACGGTTATCACGAGTTGCAGACGATTTTTCAGTTTCTCGATTACGGCGATGAAATCACTTTCGCCGTGCGCGATGACGGCGTGATCCGTTTGCACACCGAATTCGACGGCGTTCCTCACGACAGCAACCTGATCGTGCGCGCCGCGAAACAACTTCAGGCGCAGTCCGCTTGTACGCTCGGCATCGACATCTGGATCGACAAAGTCTTGCCGATGGGTGGCGGGATCGGCGGCGGCAGTTCCAACGCGGCGACCACTTTGCTCGGGCTTAATCACCTGTGGCAACTGGGCTGGGATGAAGATCGCCTGGCCACGCTGGGTTTGACCCTGGGCGCCGACGTGCCGGTTTTCGTCCGTGGGCACGCGGCTTTCGCCGAGGGCGTCGGCGAGAAACTCACCCCCGTAGAGCCCGAAGAACCGTGGTATCTCGTGCTGGTGCCGCAAGTATCTGTAAGTACAGCAGAAATTTTTTCCGATCCGTTGTTGACACGTAACTCTTCTGCCATTAAAGTGCGCCCCGTTCCCAAGGGAAACAGTCGAAATGACTGCTTGCCGGTAGTAGCAAGGCGTTATCCAGAGGTACGTAACGCATTGAATTTGTTAGGTAAATTTACCGAAGCAAAACTTACCGGAACTGGAAGTTGTGTGTTTGGGGGCTTCCCAAGCAAAGCTGAAGCTGATAAAGTCTCGGCCCTTCTGACAGAGACCCTTACAGGGTTTGTAGCAAAGGGAAGCAACATTTCGATGTTGCATCGCAAGCTTCAAAGTCTGCTCTAAAAGAACCGATTACTGGGTAATCGTTGCAACAGATACAGGGGCGTCGCCAAGCGGTAAGGCAGCAGGTTTTGATCCTGCCATGCGTTGGTTCGAATCCAGCCGCCCCTGCCATTTTCCTATACTCATCCAGGTTACCCTCAGCCTTCAGGTACTGCGCGTGTCCAAGATGATGGTCTTTACGGGGAACGCTAACCCCGATCTGGCTCGGCGTGTTGTACGTCAGCTGCATATCCCTCTCGGTGACATCTCTGTCGGCAAGTTTTCCGACGGCGAAATTACTGCCGAGATCAATGAAAACGTCCGCGGTAAAGATGTCTTCATTATTCAGCCGACTTGCGCTCCGACCAACGATAACCTGATGGAACTGGTAGTGATGGCTGACGCCTTCCGCCGCTCCTCGGCTACTCGTATCACTGCTGTTATTCCTTACTTTGGTTATGCCCGTCAGGATCGCCGTCCGCGTTCCGCACGTGTGGCTATCAGCGCGAAAGTCGTCGCTGACATGCTTACCGTAGTCGGCATCGATCGTGTGCTCACGGTTGATTTGCATGCTGACCAAATCCAGGGTTTCTTCGATATTCCGGTAGATAACATCTACGGCTCCCCGGTATTGGTGGATGACATTGAAGATCAGCGCTTCGAAAACCTGATGATCGTCTCTCCGGACATTGGTGGCGTCGTGCGTGCACGTGCCGTTGCCAAATCCCTGGGCGTGGATCTCGGGATCATCGACAAACGCCGTGAGAAAGCCAATCACTCTGAAGTGATGCATATCATCGGTGATGTCGAAGGGCGTACCTGTATTCTGGTCGATGACATGGTCGATACCGCCGGCACTCTGTGCCACGCGGCCAAGGCCCTGAAAGAGCATGGCGCTGCCAAGGTTTTCGCTTACTGCACGCACCCTGTGCTGTCCGGTCGGGCGATCGAAAACATCGAAAATTCCATGCTGGACGAACTGGTGGTGACTAACACCATCCCGTTGTCCGCTGCTGCTCAAGCCTGCTCGCGTATCCGTCAACTGGATATCGCGCCGGTAGTTGCCGAGGCGGTTCGCCGCATCAGCAATGAAGAATCGATCAGCGCGATGTTCCGTTAAGGGCCCTGCCCTTCTCGAATGTCTCGTTGACGAAAAGCGCCCCGCCCCGGCATTCCTGTCGGGGCGGGGCTTTTTTGCCCATATCGCCTTTAGCGCTGGTCGCAACCGCTGGGGCGAATGTGGTTATTTTGGAGATACAACATGAACGATTTTACTCTGAATGCTGAAGTGCGTTCCGACCTGGGGAAAGGTGCGAGCCGCCGCCTGCGTCGTCTCGCAAGCCTGGTACCTGCTGTAGTTTACGGTGGCGAAAAAGCCCCTGAATCCATCAGCATGCTGGCTAAAGAAGTTGCCAAACTGCTCGAAAACGACGCGGCTTACAGCCACATCATCGAGCTGAACATCGGCGGCAAAAAGCAGAACGTCATCATCAAGGCTCTGCAGCGTCACCCGGCTAAAGGCCACGTACTGCACGCTGACTTCGTACGCGTTGTAGCTGGTCAGAAGCTGACCGCTATCGTGCCTGTACACTTCATCGGCGAAGAAGCTCCGATCAAGAAAGGCGGCGAAGTTTCGCACGTGACTTCGGAAATCGAAGTTAGCTGCCTGCCGAAGGACCTGCCTGAGTTCATCGAAGTCGACCTGTCCAAGGCCGAAATCGGCGACATCATCCACATGTCCGACCTCAAAGCCCCTAAAGGCGTTGAGTTTGTTGCTCTGGCACACGGTGACGACAAGGCAGTAGCCAACGTTCACGCTCCACGTGTTGCTCCAGAAGAAGACGAAGCAGCAGAAGAAGGCGCAGCAGAGTAATTTCACTCTGTTCGCCGGAGTGACCGGTAACATCGCGGACTAGTACGTAGCGAGAAAGCGGGCGAAAACGCGGAGTTTACATAATGGTAAATGAGCACTTGTCGTCCACTTTCGCCGCACTCCCTGATTGCGGCGATGTTATCCACCACTCCAAGGAAGGGCCCCTATCGTGACTGCCATAAAACTGATCGTTGGCCTGGGAAATCCAGGCGCTGAATACGAACAGACCCGGCATAACGCAGGGGCCCTTTTTGTTGAGCGCATCGCGAACGCGCAAGGCGTAAACCTTGTGGCGGATCGTAAATATTTCGGCCTGACCGGGCGCTACTCGCATCAGGGTCAGGATGTTCGTCTGCTGATTCCCACCACGTACATGAACCGCAGCGGCCAGGCCGTCGCGGCACTCGCTAATTTCTTCCGCATTACGCCTGAAGAAATCCTCGTGGCGCATGACGAACTCGACTTGCCTCCGGGCGTTGCCAAGCTCAAGCAGGGCGGCGGCCATGGCGGTCACAACGGGTTGCGCGACATCATTGCGCAACTGGGCAATCAGAATACCTTTCACCGCTTGCGGCTTGGCATTGGCCACCCGGGCGTTGCCAGTATGGTTTCAAATTTCGTCCTGGGTCGTGCGCCACGCGCCGAACAGGAAAAACTCGATGCCAGCATCGACTTTGCCCTCGGCGTGCTGCCGGATATCCTCGCCGGGGAATGGAACCGCGCGATGAAAAACCTGCACAGCCAGAAGGCCTGACTCTAATCCGAGGGGATACACCATGGGATTCAATTGCGGCATCGTCGGCCTGCCTAACGTCGGCAAGTCCACCCTGTTCAACGCCCTGACCAAATCCGGGATCGCGGCCGAGAACTTCCCCTTCTGCACCATCGAGCCGAACACCGGGATCGTGCCGATGCCGGATGCGCGTCTGGAAGCCTTGGCAGCCATCGTCAATCCTAAGCGCATCCTGCCGACCACCATGGAATTCGTCGACATCGCCGGCCTCGTTGCTGGCGCCTCGAAAGGTGAAGGCCTGGGCAACAAGTTCCTCGCCAACATCCGCGAAACCGATGCCATCGCCCACGTGGTCCGCTGCTTCGAAGACGAGAACGTGATTCACGTCTCCAACAGCGTCGACCCGAAACGCGACATCGAAATCATCGACCTGGAATTGATCTTCGCCGACCTCGACAGCTGCGAGAAGCAACTGCAGAAAGTCGCGCGCAACGCCAAGGGTGGTGACAAGGACGCCGTAGTCCAGAAAGCCCTGCTCGAGCAACTGATCGCGCACTTCACCCTCGGCAAACCAGCGCGCACGCTGATGAAAACCATGGGCGCCGACGACAAAGCGGTGATTCGTGGTTTCCACCTGCTGACCACCAAGCCGGTCATGTACATCGCCAACGTCGCTGAAGACGGTTTCGAGAACAACCCGCTGCTGGACATCGTCAAAGCCATCGCCGAAGAAGAAGGCGCCATGGTGGTTCCGGTCTGCAACAAGATCGAAGCCGAAATCGCCGAACTGGAAGACGGCGAAGAGAAAGACATGTTCCTCGAAGCCCTGGGCCTCGAAGAACCTGGCCTGAACCGCGTGATCCGCGCCGGCTACGAGATGCTGCACTTGCAGACCTACTTCACCGCCGGCGTCGAAGAAGTCCGCGCCTGGACCGTCCGCGTCGGTGCCACCGCACCACAAGCCGCTGGCGTGATCCACACCGACTTCGAAAAAGGCTTCATCCGCGCTGAAGTCATCGCCTACGACGACTTCATCCAGTACAAGGGCGAAGCCGGTGCCAAAGAAGCAGGCAAATGGCGTCTGGAAGGCAAGGATTACATCGTCAAGGACGGCGACGTGATGCACTTCCGCTTCAACGTTTAAAGCAGGCCGTGGCTTTCCACGAATCGCGATAAACCAAAAAAATCCCCGTGATCATTAATTGATACGGGGATTTTTTATGGGCGCAGATAAGTGCCGTCAAGCAGCCGCAATGAAGAGCCTTAAGCCATGCGCTTCACATCGAGACGGCCGCACGGCGGGCCGCTTAGTTGCTCACCGGTTTCCAGACTGAACACCGAGAAGTGCAACGGGCAGGTAATGCTTTTGCGCTGCTCATTGATCGTGCCGTGGACTAACCAGCCATCCCGGTGCGGACAGGCGTGCGGCACTTGGTATTGCTGATTGTCGACGGTGACGGTGAAAGTGCCGGAATGATCAAATTCAGAAGGCTCGTTCAATCATCCGCTCCTTATCGAAGTGCTTTTGACGTTGCGCCTTTGCCACGGCGGCATCAAATGCAGCGTTAGTGATATCGCGCCCCATACAAATGCCGTTCCAGGCTTTTACCGGATCCAGATCACCGGTGACGTCCATCGCTTTGAGCAAGCGCTGGCCTTCTATCGCGTGGAATACATCGATGTGTACGTGCTCCGAATAATAGGTGTGCGCCTTGATCTGCAATCGCTCGCAAATCGCGGTGTAACACTCGAAGAAGAACGGCACGACAGTCTCGAAGTACGTAATCACCCCGGCGAAGTACGACGGATCATCGGCGCGCATCGCCAACCAGCAAAACATGTTGGGAAACGAATAACCCGCCGAGGAGTTGGCGTCGATGTAAAACTCCAGGTCGACCGGCATTTCCAGTTCTTTGAGCAAGTCGACATACAGCGTGGTGTGCGAGCGCTTGAGATTGCCGGAGCCGAACTCGTCGATCATCATCCGCAACACCGGCATTTGCGCCGCCAGGCTAAGTCGCGGCATCAAGTGATAAAACACCTGCGCCTCGGTCAGACCGTCCAGAGCAAACTCCTGAACGAGAATCTTGAACTCGTCCCGCGTCATCTGCTCAGCCACATACACTGCGCTCGGCGGAACTTCGCTGCGATCTTCTTCAACCAACGCGGCCAGACGTTGACGTAATCCGGCGAGATCGGTTGGTGCATCCGCCGTGCGCGTCTTTTCGATAGTGGAATAGATCCAGTCATGTTCAAACGCAGCAATACGGCTATTCAACGGCTCAAGTTTCTTGATGCAGGCGCGATTGGCCAGGAACAGTTCTTTCTGCAGATCGCTCATTATGCCGACCCCTTTTCTGCGAACACTTTGTCTGAGCTGATCACACCTCGGGCCTTGAGTTCTTTCTTGACCTGGGCGTACCAGTCATCGGCGCCCAAGTCGAAATAGCCGTTGAGTGTCTCGATCATTTCGCCCACCGGCTGTTGCCGCGCACTGATCGCCAACCGGCACAGCGCCGGCTCCAGATTGGCCAACGAAACAACATTGCCGTCAGACTCCAAATCCCGCGCCAGGAGCATTTCCCAACCAATGAAGTAATCCAGACCTTCAGCGCGCAACCGCTCGATTTCTCTTTGCGTGCGCGGCTCGGAAGGCGAATCCTTGATCCCGATCACCCGCGGCAGTTCGCCAATGGCAAGTAAGGTCTCGAAGGTTTTTTCATTACCGGACAGCGCTGACTCGTTGTAGATGTAGAGGTCGAGCGAAGTCGAATCGTGAACTTCACGATAGTGCTCGATGATCTGCTCCTGGGTCGTGCCCGGCGCAAACGGCGAGGTAAACATGATGGCGTGCGCCCCCGCCTCTTGCGCCAACAGTGCGTATTCAAGAACTTCGGCGGTAGTGGCGCGCTCGATTCCGGCGATCACCGTTTTGTCCTGCGCATGCGCCAGCGTAAGTTCGAGCATGCGCAACCAGTCACGCCGCTCCAGTCGCCAGCCTTCACCGGAAGTCAGGCACGGAATGTAGCCGTCCACGTACGGATGTGAACACTGCAACAACTGGCGCACGCTCGACTCACAGATGCGCGAGTGCTCATCCAGTGGCGTGATAAGCGGAACGAAAATACTCTTAGCTGACATTTCGGAAGTCCTCTTGCTCGATCAGCATGTCCCGAGATTGCTCGAAGAGTGCCTGCAACGAGGGTGGGAACGCCGCGCCGGAAGTCCATAGCGGGAAAGACTGCAGGAATGGCTTCAGCGCAGTCAGTTGATGCAACGCCTGGTCGTGGGTATACAGCGGCTGGCGATGTTCGACGACTTGCGCGGCGAGCAGTTTTTGCTCGACGTTCAAATGCGCCCAATCCGCCTCCAGGCAGGCGCGGCGCAGCACCTTATTGCAGTAACCCTGACGCTGGATGTTCATTTCCGTGTGCAGAACATCCATGAACGGGTAATACAGATCCTGCAACTCGCGGCTCTTTTTCCAGATGATCGCATCACAGATACCTATCTGGCCGAAGCTCATCAGCGCCTGGCCTTGGTAAAACTGCTTGAAGAAACCCAGTGATTTCGCACGAATGTCTGGATCGCTGTGATGCATGCCCATGAACACCGTGGCATCGATAATCGGCACGCCGGCCTCACTCATGATAATTCTCCAGCGCTACAGCAATGGTCTCGACTGCCAACTTGAACTCTTCGGGTTTGCGCGCCAGCGCCAGGCGAATGTACTTCTGCCCGGTCTGCGGTTTGCTCCAGAAGAAGTACTTGCCGGGCAGGACGTAGACGTCGTAGTTCATCAGATAGGCTTGCAGATCATCGGCCGATACACCGTCACGCAGGATTTCAAACCACGCCACGCTGGTCTCGATCATGGGCGTCAGGTACTTGAGAAAGTTGCCGTGCAGGTGCTTTTGCGCAGCCTCGCGATTGATATCGAGGACCGAGCGCACAGACTCGAAGTCGTCGTCGCTGCTGTCGTTGATGTACTGCGTCACGACATTGAGGATGAACGGCGACACATTCAGCAGGACGCTGGTGACGATGCTGTAAATGTCCGCGTTAAGCGCGCGGCTGGACATGATCGTGGCGCACTTGGTGTCTTGCAGCGGCCAGGTTTTACCGGTGTCTTCCATGATGATGTATTGGGTGCCGATCTCATCGAGAATGGCATACGCGTCAACGCGGTTACCGCCCGCAGTCTTGATGAACGCGGCAAAGCAGAAATCCAGAATCAGCAACTTGCCATGGTCCCGGCAGTAACGCGCTACTTCCATGAACGTCTGCGCGCCATTGGCGAACATGCTCGAACCGGTCGGGTTGTTGGGATCAACGAGGAATATCGCATCGACCTTCGCCGCCGCCGTTTGCAGGTTGGCATAGACATCGCGGGGTGACTGAAAGAGCGATTCGTCCAGTGGCGACAACGGCACTTCCATGTGCTTGAGCAAGTCGTGCAGGTTATCGAAACACGGTTCGATCAGGCCGACGCTCATGTCGCGCTTGCGCAAGTAAGTCGCGGTGATGTGCATGGCCACCGACGCGGCGTACACCAGGTAAATCTCGTCATGGCGCTTGAGCGCATGTTCCTGGCCGTGAAAGGTAAAGAAGGCCTTGATGAATTCCTGCTCGCTCTTGTACTGAGTCTGCCCCTGAGCGCGATACCACAACTCAGGCAGGCTATCGACGATCTTTTGTTGGGTGAGGCTCTGATCCTGGTGCGTATGGGCATCTGCAAGATTGAACCGGGTCTTCAAGGCGGATATTTCGTGTTGCGTGATGTCTTCTTTGGTTTTCAGACGCGTGCTCACGACACTCATATTGTTATTCCTGTAAGAGTTGAATGACCAGCCGTTGGATATCGCCCGCCTATACTTGACGCTGCCAATACAACCGACAACTGTACCTTGGTGCGAATCAACAACGATTGAGCATTTAACCGAGCAACTGACCAATGAACCTTGGTAACTGTATCTAGGTACAGTTGATTTTCCCGGCACTTCACTTCATCCTCCCCGCGCGCGGGATAAAATCGCGACCGCCTTTTCTTCCAGGGATGGACAATAACAATTATGAATAAAGTAAGTTTTTATAACGTCGAGCACTCGCAAGCTTCCCCGGAGTTATTGGGAAACTTGTATGGATTAAGAAAAGAAGTATTCGCCGACCGGCTTAACTGGCGAGTCAATATTTGCGGCGGGCATGAAGTCGATGAATACGATAATGCGCATTCGACTTATCTTGTCGGCACCTGCTCAGGCGTTTCACTCGCCAGCCTGCGCCTGATCAACACCGTTTACCCGTATATGGTCGAAGGCCCGTTCCGCAGTTTCTTCGGGCACACCTTGCCGAAGAATTGCCGGATCGCCGAGTCCAGCCGATTTTTCGTCGACAAGACGCGCTCCCGTGCATTGGGACTGGGGCAACTGGGCCTGACTGAAATGCTCTTGCTGGCGATGCACACCTACGCCGCCCGCGCCGGTCTGGAATCGATCATCACGGTGGTCAGCCAGGCCATGTCGCGCATCGTGCGCAAGGCCGGCTGGCACTACGAAATTCTCGACAGCGGCGAAGCCTCGCCGGGTGAGAAGGTGCTGCTGCTGAACATGCCGGTTTCGCGCGAAAACGATCAACGCCTCGTCGAGGCGATCGAAGCGAAGAATGGCCAGCCGCTGAGCGCGGTGGTGGACATCAATTGCCAGCCACCGGCGCCCAGGTAATCGGCCTGCCGGTCAGACCAGGCCCAGGCTGACGGCCTTGTAGACTGCCTGCTTGGCGTTGCGCACCTGAAGTTTGTGGACCACGTTGGACATATGAAACTTCACGGTGCGCACGGAAATCGCGTGCATCGCTGCGATCTCTCGATAAGCCTTGCCCATCACCACCCACTTGAGTACGCCCATTTCCCGGTCCGACAGGCTGGTATCCGCCGACGCGGGAAACAGCTCGTTCGGCGCAAAAGTGGCGGTCAGGCTGTTGTGAAACTGGATCAGGGTCATCTGGATTTCCGCCGCGCGCTGCTTCATGACTTGCTCGAAATCGACGCGGCGCTCGGTGTTGCAAATGCTCAGCGCGGCGAACAACCCGTTGGAGTCATGCAGGTTGAAGGTGTAGCCCATCGAGATCTGGTACTTCTGCGACAAGGCGAATACATCATCGCTCTGGGCTGACTCCTTGGCGTCGAGCGCTTCTCGCCAGGAGAACGGAGCCACGCATTTCAACCCGTGATTGATCACCGGGTCGATCAAATGATAGTTGGCAGCTCTATAAGCCCTGAGCCAACGCTCAGGGTAGTTGGAAATGATTCGCGGTTTGACGTCCAGGCCTTTATGCGTAACAAAATACGCATAGTGACAACCATTGAGAGACTGCAAGTGCTTTTCAAAGGCACAACGCAATTGGTAATCCGGCTCAGACTCGTGCTTGGCCATAACGTCGCAATTTAATAATCGAGTACTCATCAGAAATCCTGTTTTCTTATAGTATTCAGATTCTTGAATCCCCGTTTGGCATCGATTATGTTTCGATATCCAACCCAAGAGTCCTTCTTGTAGTAAAGATAAATGATCACTACCTAATTGCGTTCGAGCGGGATTGCCGCAATAGCATGGTTGCACACTGAACGTATTAACTTCGGGCTGATCATTAATCGAATAAAAGCATACGCTAATTGATTGTGTAAATACTTCAAATAACAGAGCCGCCTTTTCCCGACGGGATAACGCGGCTCTCGGACATCAGGCTCGTGTTGAATGAAGGACGTTAACTTGCGCGCGTTTCCCGCGAGTCAGCCAGCCCGGCCTGCACGGCCGGTCGCGACTCGATGGCCTGCAACCAGCGGTTGACGTGGCTGAAGGATGAGATATCCAGCGCGAGCTCTTCGTGGGTGCGCAACCAGGGGAACGCTGCGATGTCGGCAATCGAATAGTTGTCCGAGGCCAGATAGGTGCTTTTCGCCAATTGCTTGTCGACCACGCCATAGATGCGCAACGCCTCGTTGCGATAGCGCGTGATCGCCTGCTCATTCGCCGATGTAGTGCCGTGTAAAAACCACCACAACTGGCCCAGCATCGGGCCAATGGCGCCGACCTGAAAGTACAGCCATTGCTGCACGACAAGCTGCTCTGCGGCGGATTTTGGCTGCAAGCAATCGAACTTCTGCGACAGATAACCAAGGATGGCCGCCGATTCAAAAACCGACACTCCGGCTTCATGATCAACGATTGCCGGGATTTTGCCGTTTGGGTTGATCTGCAAGTATTCCGGCGAATGCTGGCGCCCTTCGGACAGATTGAATTTCACCTGTTCGCAGTCGATGCCGGCCTCTTTGAGGAAAATGCTGATCTTCTGCCCATTGGGCGTATCGGCGGTGTAGAGCGTGAGCGGGTAAGACGTATTCATCGGACAAAACTCCGTTTGGCGGCGTTGAATGTCATTGCATTTGCAATCATATTGAGGCGTGCAGTATGGTGCAAGGACGACGGAACGCACGGAGCGAGTTGAAATATGATCGGTTTTTCCAGCTTCAACACCACCCGCGAGACCGGCCTGGCAGCCCAGGCCTGCATCGAAAAAATCCAGGCCCTCGCCGATCAATCCCACGCGCAATGCGCTTCGCCGCTCTACACCATGATCGATATCGCCGACCGTCTGGAACGCGATCCACAGACCTCAAAAAACGTCTGGGTGGTGCGATCCAACCAGCCACCGGGCGTCGAAAGCAGCCCTGACCACACCCACACCCGCATCAGCGCCTGGCCGCTGCGCTTCAGCCCGCAAGCCTGCGCCAGCGAAAAACCCTTGTTGTACCTCACCAGCTCCGCGACCTCAGCCGAACTGTGCGCGTTATCGAGCGAAGCGGCGCAACGCGGGATTGTCTGCAATGACATCGAAACACTGTCCAGCGCCTGGCCCAAAGGCGCGCACCCGTGGGTGCCGCTGTGGCTCGCGGCCAACCCGCAATGTCTGCCGTTCGATCCGGCCAGCGGCGCCGAGGCCCGGGCGATTGCGATTGCCGCGTTGCAGAGTTTGTATGTCGAGGGCAGCGACGGGTTTTATTACATGGCGCTGCACGATGAGCCCAACGATTTCACCGGGCCGATGAGCAACCACAGCGCACACCAGGCCTTCAAAGGCATGTACAAAATCAGCGAAACCGTGGGCAACGCCGAGCAGCCGAAAGTCCGCCTGCTTGGCGCCGGACTGGCCTTGCGTTCAGTGATTTCTGCCGCGCAGATGCTGCGCGAGGATTGGGGCGTGGCCAGCGAATTGTGGAGTTGCCCCAGCTACACGCGCCTGGCGCGGGATGCCGATCGCGCGCAACGCTGGAGTCGCGTGCATCCGGACGTGCCCCGGCGCTCTTCGCACCTGCGCGAATGCCTGAACGCCGGAAATTCCCCAGTGATCGCGGTGACCGGTTATGCGCAGCACGTGGTCGATCAGATCGGCGCGCACATTAACGCGCGTTTCGTTGCACTCGGCGCCGACTCGACCGCCTCAATGCCAGCCGAACCGACCCCGGGCCAGACCGTGGATAAACGCTGGATTGTCACCCTGGCCCTGCGCGCCCTGGCCGAGGACGACAAAGTCCCGCAGGTGTATGTCGAGCAAGCAATGCAGCGTTATCAATTGCAATGAACCCAGCGCTTACGCCGGTTTGGAACTGTTGCGCGCGGCCGTCGCTGCGCGCTCCAGCGCATCACTGAAAAAGCGTTGTTGCTGTTCATCGAATTGCGCCAGAAACAACTCATCGACCGCGCCTTCGTAGATCAGCCACATCTTCTTGCGCAGCACTTTGCCGCTTTCGGTGATCGCGGCATACGCGCCACGCCCGTCGTCGCTGGCACGGCTGCGCTCGACCAGGCCTTCGGCCTCCAGACGATCGATCAGACGAGTGAGGTTGTAGCGTTCGATGGCCATGACATCGGCCAGTTCATTCATGCGTCGCGTGCCATTGGGGCCGCTTTCCAGCCCCCACAGCGCGTCGTACCAAGCGTAGGCCGGGAGCCCGGCGGCGGCCAGACGACGTTCGATTTCGCGGATCAGACAGCGATGCGCCCTGACGAATCTGAACCAGGTATCCGGCTCGCTTGAAGACATGCTGCACCCTTCCAATGAAATCGATTTAGTTGCAATTGTAACGCGCAGCACGATAAATTCCGCAACTGGTTGCAATTGCAACTACACGCATTCCAAGGGATTGGCGCCTGACAATCCCCTTCGCCAGGTACCGATAAACCGGTGCTGCCGCTGCACTTTCAAGGAGACGACGATGGCACAACAATCAATGTTTCGCGACGAGGATCCACAAGAAACTCGCGAATGGCTCGAATCCATCGAATCGGTTCTGAGCGTCGAAGGCCGCCCTCGAGCCCATTACCTGATCGACCAGTTGTTGGACTTCGATGTCGCCCAACACGGCGATTTCTACGGGCGCGTGACCACGCCCTACGTCAACACCGTGGCAGTGGACCGCCAGCAACCCTACCCCGGTGATCTGGCAGTGGAACGGCGCATCAACGCCTACATCCGTTGGAATGCGCTGGCCATGGTGCTGCGCGCCGGCAAGCATTCGAACGTCGGCGGGCACATCGCCTCCTACGCCTCGGCCGCGGTCCTGTATGACGTCGGTTTCGAACATTTCTTCCGTGGCCGCACCGAGCAGTTCGGCGGCGACATGGTGTATATCCAGGGCCACTCCTCGCCGGGCATCTATGGCCGCGCTTACCTCGAAGGGCGTCTGAGCGAAGAACAACTGGACAACTTCCGCCGCGAGACCGACCGCGATGGCGTGTCGTCCTATCCGCACCCACGGCTGATGCCGGACTTCTGGCAATTCCCCACCGTGTCCATGGGCCTTGGGCCCATCACCGCCGCGTACCAGGCGCGCTTCATGCGCTACCTCGAAGACCGTGGCTTGAAGGAACATCAGGGACGCAAAGTCTGGGCGTTCCTCGGCGATGGCGAGATGGATCAACCGGAATCACTGGCGGCGATTTCCCTTGCCGGCCGCGAGAAACTCGACAACATCATCTTCGTCGTCAACTGCAACTTGCAGCGCCTCGACGGCCCGGTGCGCGGCAACGCCAAAGTCATTCAGGAATTCGAAAGCCTGTACCGCGCGGCTGGCTGGAACGTGATCAAAGTCATCTGGGGCGGTGGCTGGGATGCTTTGCTGGAGAAGGACAAAAGCGGCTTGCTGCGCCAACGCATGATGGAATGCGTGGACGGCGAATATCAGAACTACAAATCGCAGAACGGCGCTTACGTTCGCGAACACTTCTTCGGCAAATACCCCGAACTGCTGGAATTGGTCAGCGACCTTACCGACGACGAAATCTGGAAGCTCTCGCGCGGCGGTCACGACCCGGAAAAAGTCTACAACGCCTACGCCGCCGCCATGCGCCACACCGGCGGGCCGAGCGTCATCCTCGCGAAAACCGTCAAAGGTTTCGGTATGGGTGAAGCGGGCGAAGGACAGAACATCAATCACCAATTGAAGAAGATGGGTGAAGACGCGATCCGTGCCTTCCGCGACCGTTTCTCGCTGGAAATCACTGACGATCAATTGCCCGACATGCCTTACCTCAAGCCGGCCGAGGACAGCGTCGAAGCGCGTTATCTGCAAGCCCGGCGCGCGCAATTGGGCGGTTACATTCCTGCTCGGGTGAGTGTTTCCGAGCCGCTGCAGATCCCGCCGCTGTCGGTCATGGACACGCAACTCAAAGGCACCGGCACCCGCGAAATTTCCACCACCATGGCGTTCGTGCGCATACTCGGCACGCTGCTCAAGGACCCGAATATCGGCAAGGTGATCGTGCCGATTGTGCCGGATGAATCGCGTACTTTCGGCATGGAAAGCCTGTTCCGCCAGATCGGCATTCATTCCCACGTCGGCCAACTGTATACGCCGCAGGATGCTGGCCAACTGAGCTACTACAAAGAGGCCCGTGACGGCCAGATCATGCAGGAAGGCCTCAACGAATCCGGGGCGGTTTCTTCGTGGATCGCCGCCAGCACGTCGTACAGCAACCACGGCGTGACGATGGTGCCGTTCTACATTTTCTATTCGATGTTCGGTTTCCAGCGCATCGGCGATCTCGCCTGGGCCGCTGGCGATGCGCGCGCCAGAGGCTTCTTGCTCGGCGCAACGTCCGGCCGCACCACGCTGATGGGCGAAGGCCTGCAACACGACGATGGCCACAGCCACGTGTTGTCCTCGACCGTGCCGTGCTGCGTTTCCTACGATCCGACCTACGCCTACGAATTGGCCGTAATCATCCAGGACGGCATGCGCCGCATGTATGTCGATAACGAGGACATCTATTACTACATCACCCTGCTCAACGAAAACTACGCTCACCCGGACATGCCCGAAGGTGCCGAGGAAGGCATTCTCAAAGGCATGTATACGCTCTCGGCCAGCGCGTCGCCGAGCGAAGGCAAGCATGTGCAGTTGATGGGTTGCGGTTCGATCCTGCTCGAAGTCAACGCCGCCGCACAGTTGCTGGAAGCCGACTTCGGCGTCACCAGCGACGTGTGGAGCGTCACCAGCCTGACCGAATTGCGCCGCGAAGGTCAGGATGTCGAGCGCTGGAATCTGCTGCACCCGGCAGACACGCAACGTGTCAGCTACGTCGAAAGCTGCCTGCAGGACAAGCAAGGTCCGGTGGTGGTGGCGACGGATTACATGAAAATCTTCGCCGACCAGATTCGCCCATTCGTGCCAAAACGGCGCTTCGTCGCGTTGGGAACCGATGGTTTCGGCCAGTCGGACACGCGCGAATCGTTGCGTAAATTCTTCGAAGTTGATCGCCACTTCATCGCGGTCGCCGCGTTGAAAGCGTTGGCCGACGAAGGCACCTTGCCAAGGGAAAAAGTCGCCGAGGCGATTACGCTTTATGGCATCGATCCGGAGAAGCAAAACCCCGCCAAGGTTTGACGGCGTTCACCCGTGCAAGAAAAAGCCGCGCTTGATGCGCGGTTTTTTTCTGCCCGTGATTTCCCTGACGACCCATCCCTCGTAGGAGCGAGGCTTGCCCGCGAAGCTTTTGGCGTCAGTGAAGGCGCCTTCGCGGGCAAGCCTCGCTCCTACCGGGATCGCGGTTTCATCAGGCCTTTTTGGTACGCGGCAGGAAGATCGCCAGCACCCCGAACAGCGGCAGGAACGAGCACAGGAAGTACACGTATTCGATCCCGTGAACATCCGCCAGGTGCCCCAGCAACGCCGCGCCAATCCCGCCGAAACCAAACATCAAACCGAAGAATACCCCGGCGATCATTCCGACATTGCCCGGCACCAATTCCTGCGCGTACACCACAATCGCCGAGAACGCCGAGGCGAGGATGAAGCCAATGACCACGCTGAGGATGCTGGTCCAGAACAGATCGACGTGCGGCAGAATCAGCGTGAACGGCGCAACGCCGAGAATCGAAAACCAGATCACCGCTTTACGCCCGATCTTGTCGCCAATCGGCCCGCCGAAGAACGTCCCCGCCGCCACCGCTCCTAAAAACAGAAACAGGTGCAGTTGCGAACTGGCCACCGACAGGTCGAATTTCTCGATCAGGTAAAAGGTGAAATAACTGGTGAAACTCGCCATGTAGAAATACTTGGAGAACACCAGCAAACCGAGCACCACCAACGCGCTGATCACCCGATTTTTCGACAAGCCGTGCGTTGCAGCCTGGCCCTGCTTGAGCTTGAACAGGTTCAGGTGATTGGCGTACCAGCGGCTGATGCGATAGAGCACGAACAGCGCAAACACCGCGAACAGTCCGAACCACGCCACGTGGCCCTGGCCGAACGGAATAATGATCGCCGCCGCCAGCAAAGGACCAAACGCCGAACCGGCATTGCCGCCGACCTGAAACGTCGATTGCGCCAAACCGTAGCGGCCGCCCGAAGCCAGTCGGGCCACGCGAGAGGCTTCCGGGTGAAAGGTCGACGAACCAATGCCGATCAGCCCCGCCGCCAGCAGAATCATCGGGAAACTGCCGACCACCGACATCATCAAAATACCGATCAGCGTGCACACCGTACCGGCCGGCAGCAGCCACGGTTTCGGATGTCGATCGGTGTGATAACCGACCCACGGCTGCAGCAGCGACGCTGTCAGTTGGAACGTCAGGGTGATCAAACCGACCTGGGTAAAGGTCAGGCCATAGTTGGCTTTGAGCATCGGGTAAATCGATGGCAGCACTGACTGAATCAGGTCGTTGATCAAATGCGCCAGCGCCACCGCGCCGATGATGCGCATGACCAGCGGGCTGCTTTGCGGTGTCGCAGATGCCGGCGTAGCACCGGCTTGGACGTTGGTGAGAGCCATGAGAGTTTCCATACAGCAGATGGGTGCACGCGGGCAGGTGCGCCAATGTGCCATTTTTAAGTGCAGCAGCGCCATCCCCTTAGCGAGCTAACGACTTGCACTTTCGTCGACCAGCAGGTGATAGCGCAACGCCATGGTCTGAATCTTGCCTTGCTTCTCCGCTTCAACGCGGCCGCCTTACAAAGGCAGTCGAGAATGGGAAGTTTCGCTACAGAGCCGGCCTACAGAGCTGGCGAGGGTGAACTTTCGAGGCCTTTTAAAAGGGCACAAGTCGCGGTCGCAACGATCTCGGCGCACGCCAATGGTGCGTGGTGCTCACAGGAGTCATGGGGCATGCAGGCTTTTTTATCACCGGGGATCGGGCTGCTGGGGCGTTTTGGCTTCGCGCGCAAATTTCAATTGCTGTTTCTGCTGTTCATCCTGCCGCTGGCCGGCAGCTTGTGGATGATCGGCCTGGATTATCGGGACAAACTGCAGCTTATTTCCGGCGAACGTGCCGGCGTTCGGCAACTGCTTGCGCTGGATGCGCTGGACAACCTGCTCGCCGCGCAACGTGATCGCGCCGCTCGTTGGCGCGCCACCGAAACCAATCGTCAGCCGACCCCGGCGACCATCGCCGCGATGGGCGCGTTCGACGCCGTGCAACCCGCCGTCGCCCAAGCCACCACCGACCTGGGCAACGCGCTGAGCAATGAAGGCGCCGAAGCGCAAACGCTGGCGCGTTTTCAAGCCCTGCAAACCGCGCTGAATGGCCTCGACTCGAAAAGCCTCAGCAGCGTCGGCTGGTGGCCGGACGGTTACGATCGTTTCACCAATGCCCTGAGCGCCCTGCAAGCGTTGCGCGAACAGATCGCCATGGACAATCGCCTGACGCTGGCGCCGTGGCTGGAAACCTATTTGCTCACGCAGATCTCGACCCAGCATGCGCCGGACCTGATTGAACGCGTCGGCCGCCTCGCCGCCGTCGGCCAGGCGTCGGTGGTGTCGGGGCAATTCACTTTGCAAAGCCGTCTGCAATTGCGCGATTTGCGTGGCCGCATCGGTGACGCCCGCGAGCAACTGGTGAAAACTGCTGGCCTGCTCGAAGCGCGATTGCCGAGCGCGCTGCAAACCTGGGCCGGGCAATATCACGACAGCCTGCAACATCTGGATGCCAGCCTCAAAGTGCTCGATGACGGCGTGTTCGGCGGCAGCATCAACCTCAAACCTGAAGACTTCGAGCGCAATCTCGATTCGCTGCTCGGCGACCTCGCGTCGCTGCGTCAACAATCGCTGACGTCGCTGGATCAACGCCTGGATTACTACCACAACTCGGCGATCCGCCAATTCATCCTTGTTGCGAGCGTGCTCGGTTGCCTGCTGCTGGCGGCGCTGTATCTGTTTGTGTGTCTGCAAGCGTCGATCCGCCGCAGCGCCAGCGGCATCACCGTGCTCGCCGAAGCGCTGCGTGACGGCAATTTGAGCGTGCAAGTGCCGGTGCAGGGACGCGATGAACTGGCGGCGATCAGCACCGCGCTCAACGTAGCCGTGGTGCAACTGCGCAACAGTTTGCTCGGCGTCGATCACGAGACGCTGCAACTGAGCAACGCGGTGCGCACGCTCAACGATCATTCCAGCGGCGCCCTCGGCGAAGTCGAGGCGCAACAGATTCAGATCAGCCAGATCGCCGCCGCTGCCACGCAATTGGCCGCGACCTCGCAAGGCGTCGCCCACAGTTGCGAACAGGCGTCCGGCAGCGCGCAGCATACGCAACGCATCGCCGCCGACAGCAGCCGCGACAGCCAACGCACGACGGCAAGCATCCAGCAGCTCAATCAGCGCCTCAACGACACCGCCGCCGCGTTGGGCCGAGTCAGTGAGCAAGGGCAACAGATTCAATTGGTGGTCGACACCATTCGTGGCGTCGCCGAGCAGACCAACCTGCTGGCGCTCAACGCCGCCATCGAAGCGGCGCGCGCCGGTGAACAAGGTCGCGGCTTTGCGGTGGTCGCCGATGAAGTGCGCAGTTTGTCCCAGCGCACGCAATCGTCCACCGCGCAAATCGCCGGCACGGTCGACAGCTTGCGCAACACGGTCAACGAAGCAGTCAGTTTGATGGAAGCGGCGTGCGGCCAGGCGCAGTCCGATGCCGAAGCCGTCACCGGCCTCGGCGAACGCCTGGGCGAAATCGCCAGCGCTGTGCAAAGCGTCACCGACACCCTCGCCCAAATCGCCACCGCCGTCGAAGAACAGGCCAGCACCGCCGATGAAGTCAGCGGCAACATTCAACAAGTCGATCAGGCTGCGGTGAGATTGCTCGAAGGCGCACGCGCCGTGAACCTCGCCGCCGACACGTTGAGCCAAGGCAGCAAGGCGTTAAGCGCCAATACCGGGAGATTTCAGCTGAGTTGAGCCGCCGTTTCGCCCCGTATTTTCAGGTCAGGAGGATAAGCGGTTGAAAGTGTAGAGAAATATTTTAGATTTACGCTTGACGCATCTGCATTCCAGGTGAATAATGCGCGCCACTTGGCTACATAGCTCAGTTGGTTAGAGCATAGCATTCATAATGCTGGGGTCCGGGGTTCAAGTCCCTGTGTAGCCACCAAGTACTAAAAACGGCTTACCGAAAGGTAGGCCGTTTTTTTATGCCTCGAAAAAAGTCTTGTGAATCAAAGCGTTGGGCGCGCATCGCAGCCAGCGCCGGGAAGAGTTGATGTCTGACGGCGCGGTGGCCTTCGACCTACAGAAAATCCACCGGTTGATGAAGGACAAAAGCACTGTCGCGCTCGGCGCTGGTTTGCGTCCTGCCCGGTCGGCCGATACAGTCGCCAGACCTTTCCCACGGACGGAGTGCCTCACGTGTTCTCAGCCTTCCACCTCAGTCGTTATCGCCTGTCAGCGATTTCGTTGATCGCCACCGCGCTGACCCTCGCCGCATGCAACGCCCCACCCACCGCTACTCTGCCCCTCGCCCCGGAAGCCGCTTCGGGTTTTCGCACTGATCTGCAAACTCGTCACGCCTCGAAACACATGGCGGCGGCAGCCAATCCACTGGCGGCCGAGGCCGGGCGGGCGATGTTGCGTCAGGGTGGTTCGGCGATTGATGCGGCAATTGCCATGCAAGCGGTGTTGACCCTGGTGGAGCCGCAATCCTCGGGCATCGGCGGCGGTGCGTTGATTGTGTTGTGGGACGGCAAAGCTGTGCGCACGTATGACGGCCGCGAGACCGCTCCGTCCGGCGCCACCGAGAAACTTTTCCTGCAGGCCGATGGCCAACCGATGCCGTTCACTCAGGCGCAAATCGGTGGTCGTTCGGTGGGTACGCCGGGGGTGTTGCGCGCGCTGGAACTGGCGCATCGGCAACACGGGCGCTTGCCGTGGGCGACGCTGTTCGAACCAGCGATCAAACTCGCGGAGCAAGGCTTTGCGATCTCGCCGCGCTTGCATCAACTGATTGCTTCCGACTCGTCGATGCGCCGTTCGCCGGACATGATGGCGTACTTTCTCAACGC
This sequence comes from Pseudomonas sp. 43NM1, assembly GCF_002836905.1. NCBI lineage: Bacteria > Pseudomonadati > Pseudomonadota > Gammaproteobacteria > Pseudomonadales > Pseudomonadaceae > Pseudomonas > Pseudomonas sp. 43NM1. The sequence continues at coordinate 78,239 of NZ_MKGS01000001.1, forward strand.
CGACGGCAGCCCGAAAGCCACCGGCACATTGCTGAAGAATCCGCCCCTCGCGGCCGCGCTGAAACGGATCGCCAAAGAAGGTCCCGACGCGTTGTACAAAGGGCCGATTGCCGAAGAAATTGTCGCCAAAGTCCAGGGCCATCAAAACCCCGGCAGTTTGTCGCTGAACGATCTTCAGGGTTATCAGGCCAAGGAACGCGCGCCGCTGTGCACAGATTACAAGCGCTGGCAAGTTTGCGGCATGCCGCCGCCCTCCTCCGGCGGGATCGCCATCGCGCAGATTCTCGGCACGTTGCAAGCCCTGGAAACCCGCGACCCGCGCTTCGCGCTCGCGCCGCAGAAACCAGTGAAAACCAACAAACCCGCCGGCATCGAACCGACGCCTGAAGCGGTGCATCTGATCTCCGAAGCCGAACGCCAGGCCTACGCCGACCGCGCGCAATATGTCGCCGACAGCGACTTCGTGCCGGTGCCGGTCAAAGGCCTGATCGACCCGAACTACCTCGCCAGCCGCGCCGCGCTGATCGGCGAGCGGAGCACGGGCACGGCCAAACCCGGCACGCCGCCGGGCATTCAAGTGGCCTACGCGCCCGACCGTTCGCCGCTGCGCATTTCCACCTCGCAAGTGGTCGCGGTCGATGATCTGGGCGGCGCGGTGTCGATGACCACCACCGTCGAATCGGCGTTCGGCTCGCACCTGATGGTCCAAGGCTTCCTGCTCAATAATCAGATGACCGACTTCTCGTTCATCCCCGAAGAAAACGGGCAGAAAGTCGCCAACCGCGTCGAACCCGGCAAGCGCCCACGCTCGTCGATGGCGCCAACCCTGATTTTCGATCGCCAGAGCGGCGAATTCCTCGCCACCCTCGGTTCCCCCGGCGGCTCGCAGATCATCGAATACGTCGCCAAATCCGCCATCGGCCTGCTCGACTGGAACCTCGACCCGCAAACCGCAATCAACCTGCCCAACTTCGGCAGCCGCAACGGCCCGACCGAACTCGAGCAAGGACAATTCAGCCCGGCGCTGATCCAGGCGCTGCGCGACAAGGGACACGCGGTGAACGAAATCGACATGACCAGCGGCACCCAAGCGATCGTTCGGATCAAGGACCCACAGGGAAAATCTGCACTGGCCGGCGGGGCCGACCCGCGACGTGAGGGAGAAGCATTGGGGGATTGATTCTTACGCTGGCAGGAGAAAAGGCTTACCGCGAGGTAAGCCTTTTTTGGTGGAAGATGTTCCCGATCCTGCCGGCAAGCGCAGCGTTTTCCTACACGCAACTTGAAGACACGCACGTAAAATTCGGTCCACATTCCCGGTAATCCAAAAATCATCGGCGCTGATAACGTCGAGATGGAGTCATTCATGAACAGCGATATCCATCCGATTAACACCGACGCCCAATACCGCGCGGTGTTACGGACCGTGTCCGCTCTCTTCGACAACGAGCCTGAGCCAGGAACGCTGGAAGGTGTCTACTTTGAAGCCATGATCACCCTCATCGAGGCATTTGAGTCGATGCATGTTCAGATAGAGCCGACGAACTCGGGGCGCAAACAATCCGCTACCGACTAATCTTCAACCCCTTGCGCACCTCATGCCTCTGCACCGCCAAATCAATCAGGCGGCTCACCAGTTCGCTATAGCTCATGCCCGTCGCCTGCCAAAGTTTGGGGTACATGCTGATGCGGGTGAAGCCGGGCAGTGAGTTGATTTCGTTGATCAGCACTTCGCCGCTGTCGGTCAGGAACACGTCGACCCGCGCCAGCCCGGAGCAGCCGAGCAACTGGAACGCTTCTACCGCCAAGGCGCGGATGCGTTCGCTGGACTCGGCGCTGATGTGGGCCGGGACCACGACTTCGGCAGCCTGGTCGTCGATGTATTTGCTGTCGTAGGAATAGAAGCCGCTGCGCACCACGATCTCGCCGCAGCCGCTGGCAATCGGTTGGTCATTGCCGAGCACCGCGCATTCGATTTCGCGACCGATAACGGCGGATTCGACCAGGACTTTTTCGTCGAAGCCCAGCGCCAGTTCGACTGCTGCCGCGTATTCGGTTTCATGGGTGACTTTGCTGACGCCGACCGAAGACCCCTGATTCGCCGGTTTGACGAACAGCGGCAAGCCGAGTTTGCCTTGCACCTCGGCGAAGTCGATACGCGCAGCACTGGCGCGGTTGAGGGTAACGAAAGGCGCGACGGCGATTCCGGCATCACGCAGCAGGCGCTTGGTGATGTCCTTGTCCATGCACACTGCCGAGCCGAGCACATCGGAACCGACGAACGGCAAATCGGCCATGCGCAACAGTCCTTGCAGGCAACCGTCTTCGCCAAGGCTGCCGTGGACAATCGGGAAGATCACATCGACGTGGCCCAGCAGTTCCTGACTGGAGGTTTCGACCAATTGCTGACTGGCCTTGCCCGGTACCACCGCCAACTCGCGATTGGATTGATTGAGGGCGATCAGCGCCGGGTTTTCCTGGTTGAGCAGGAAGTTCGAGGGATCGTTGAGGTGCCAGTGGCCCTGCTTGTCGATGCCGATCAGCACCGGTTCGAAGCGTGAGCGATCCAGCGCATCGACGATGTTTTTCGCCGATTGCAGCGACACCTCATGCTCGGCCGAGCGGCCGCCAAAAATAATCCCAACGCGTAACTTGCTCATTGCCTGGCCTCATCGTGAACGTGCTGCTTCATAACACGGCGGCACCGATGATTTAAAGCGACTGCAACTTCGCGCTGCGGCCGGCGGTCATTGCTGAAGAGTCTTTGTGAATGCGCAGCACGCGCCTGCGCCCCGTCCTGTGAGGCCGCCCTTGAACGCTTCGACCGATCGTCGCAACGCCCTCTCACTCGACGGGCTGAATTTCTTTCTCGCCGACGTGCGCGACGGCCTCGGGCCGTACCTGGCGATTTATCTGTTGGCGGTGCACAACTGGGATCCGGCGAGTATCGGCCTGGTGATGACCGTTGCCGGTATCGCCGCGCTGCTGACGCAAACCCCGGCGGGCGCGCTGATCGACCGCACCCGGCGCAAACGCACAGTCGTGATCGCCGCCGCGCTGCTGGTGACGGTGAGTTGTCTGCTGCTGCCCTTCATTACTTCGTTCACTTGGGTGGCGCTGACCCAAGCACTGAGCGCGGTCGCCGCATCGGCGTTTGCCCCGGCTATTTCCGCGATTTCGCTGGGCATTACCGGGCCGCGCGCCTTCACCCGCCGCACCGGACGCAATGAAACCTTCAACCACGCCGGCAACGCGGCTGCGGCGTTGTTGGCCGGTGGTTTTGCCTATTTGTTCGGTCCGGTGGCGGTGTTTTATTTGATGGCAGTGATGGCGCTGGCCAGTGTGATTGCGATCAGTTTTATCGCGCCGCAAGCCATCGACCATGACGTCGCCCGAGGCTTCGATCCGCAAGGCCCGGCACACGGCGAACAGCCTTCCGGGCTCAACGTGCTGCTGCACAATCGGCCGCTGCTGATTTTTGCGATCTGCTGTGGACTGTTTCATCTGGCAAATGCCGCCATGCTGCCGCTGGTCAGTCAGAAGTTGTCCTTGGTCAATCTGCAAATGGCCACGCCGCTGACGTCTGCCTGCATCGTCGCTGCGCAGTTGGTGATGGTGCCGGTGGCGTTGCTGGTGGGCTGGAAAGCTGATGTGTGGGGACGCAAACCGTTGCTGCTCGCCGGTTTCCTGATTCTGCCGTTGCGCGGCGTGCTCTATACGCTGTCGGACGATCCGTACTGGCTGGTCGCCGTGCAATTGCTCGACGGCGTCGGCGCGGGAATCTTCGGCGCGTTGTTTCCCGTGGTGATTAAGGACCTGACCCAAGGCACCGGGCGCTTCAATGTCAGCCTCGGCGCGCTGTCGACGGTATTTGGCCTCGGCGCCGCGCTGAGCAACGGCTTGGCTGGTCTGGTGGTTCAGCAAGCGGGTTACAGCGCGGCGTTCTTGACCTTGGCGGCGGTCGCAGCGGCCGCGCTGGTATTGCTGCTGGTGGCGATGCCGGAAACGCTGGACCGGCAGGCTGCGGTGGTGGATGAACCGGTAGTTGCCGCGCTGAATTGATCAGCGATTGGCCAGCAGATCCCTGTAGGAGCGAGCCTGCTCGCGATAGCGGAGTGTCAGGCGCCATCAATGTCATCTGACATTCCGCCATCGCGAGCAAGCTCGCTCCCACAAGGGTTTTGGGTGTTCGGGATTACGAGGTTAACGCCTGGCCGCCCAGCGGATCACCAATTTCCACGGCGAACCCTGTGAATTTAAACCACCACTACCCCCTGTAGGAGTGAGCCTGCTCGCGATGGCGGTGTGTCAGGCGATATTGGTGGTGGCAGACACTCCGCTATCGCGAGCAGGCTCACTCCTACAGGGTTTGGGTGTTTGGGATTACTGGTTGATGCCTGGCCATCCAGCGGATCGCCGGTCTCCCTGTGGGAGCGAGCTTGCTCGCGATGGCGGTGGGTCAGGCGATATTGATGGTGGCTGACACTCCGGTATCGCGAGCAGTCTCACTCCTACAGGTGGTTTTGCGTTTGGCTTATTTCACCAGCGTCTTGCCGTCCAGCGGATCGCCGATCTTCAGGAAGTGCCCGCCGGCGACGTGGTGCAAGGTGCGCAAATCATCGTGCCCTTCGAAGTGCCAGCGCCCTTCGCTGAATACGCGGTCGTCCGCTTGCGCGGCGATCACTTCGGCGAGGAACAGGTCGTATTGCTGATGATTGTGCGGCTCGGGAAGCAGTCGGCATTCGAGCCACGCGACGCAGCCTTCGAGCATCGGCGCGTCGATCAATTCGCCGCTGAAAGTCTGCAAGTCGTAAGCCTGAAACTTGTCCTCGCCGTGCTGTTGATTCAGCGCCAGGCCCGACGTCGAGCCGACGGTCTGGACGATGTCGGCTTGTGCGGCACACGGCACGTTCAATACGAATGTGCCCGACGCCTCGAGCAGTTGCCGGGTCCAGGTGGACTTGTCGAGCACTACCGCGACTTTCGGCGGTTCGAAGTCCAGCGGCATCGCCCACGCGGCGGCCATGATGTTGCGCTGGCCATCGTGGGCGGCGCTGACCAGCACGGTCGGGCCGTGATTGAGCAGGCGATAGGCCTTGGATAACGGCACCGGACGGCGATGGGAAACGGTCATGGATGTCTGCTCCAAGGGTAAAGCGGCGATTGTAACGGCAACCGCCCGCCGCGCATCAAGTCGCCAGTTGATTAGCGAACTGGCCGACCGCATTCACCACTTTCTGCGCGCCGTCCTGAATCTCGACGATCACCGTGCCCGCCTCCGCCGCCAGCGCCAACCCTTGCTCGGCCTGCAGTTTGCCGCCGCTCATCAGGCTCACGGCGTTGCGCGCCATGTCCTGGTTCTGCCGCACCACGCTGACAATTTCCTCGGTGGCCTGGCTGGTGCGCGAGGCCAGTTGCCGCACTTCGTCGGCGACCACGGCAAATCCGCGCCCCTGTTCACCCGCGCGCGCTGCTTCGATGGCGGCGTTGAGCGCAAGCAAATTGGTCTGTTCGGCGATGCCGCTGATGGTCTTGACGATATTGCCGATCACCTGCGATTGCTCGTTCAGCGCTTCGATGCCTTCCCCGGCGGTTTGCATATGCTTGGCCAAATCACGCATTACGCTGACCGCTTGCGTGACCACCGCCGTGCCGCGCTGGGCGCTGCTGTCGGTCTGGATCGACGTGCTGTAGGCAATGTTCGCGGCCTCGGCAACGGCTTGTTCCTGATTGACCTGATCGGTAATCACCGTGGCGAATTTCACCACTTTGTAGAGCTTGTTATTGGCGTCGACCACCGGGTTGTAGGACGCCTCCAGCCACACCACGCGGCCATGGCTGTCGACGCGCTTGAAACGATCGGCGACAAACTCGCCGTTGTTCAAGCGCCGCCAGAAGTTCTGATACTCGGCGCTGTTGTATTCCTGCGGCTCACAGAACGTGCGGTGATGTTTGCCCTTGATCTGCGCCAGGCTGTAACCCATGCCGTTGAGAAAGCGATCATTGGCCATCAGCACATTGCCATCGAGGTCGAACTCGATCACCGCCGTCGAACGCACCAGCGCGCCGATCAGATTTTCGTGTTCGCGGGACGCTTCGATGGTGCGGGTCAGGTCGCTGGAAAAAATCGAGAAATGCCGAATTCGCCCGTCAGAAGAACGCACCGGTTGCAGGATCGAACGCAGCCACGCCTCGTCACCGTTGCCGCGCAACAGACGCACGGCGCCGGCAAAGTGTTCGCCACGGGTCAGCGCTGATTTGAAGCGGTGATGGAATTCATCGGATTTCACGTGCGCCGGCACGATGTCTTCGAGTGGCCGCCCGACCAGATCACTGCTCTTGTAGAGCATCTCGTCGAGGAAATTCTGGTTGATCGATTGAATCCGCCCATCGGGTTCGAGTGTCAGAACCAGCATCTCGCTTTCCAGGCTTTGCTTCACTTGCAGGAGGCTGGAGAGTTCTTCGCGAAGAGCCGAGAGCTCCTGCTTCAAGCGTTTGTTGAACATGAGGAAAGCACCGATGGGCAGGAAATTGTGCGGGATGCAGCCTAGCCATCGGCCCTGTGGATATTTTCTGAAGAGTGCGCGCCCGGGGTTGGCCAAAATAATGACGACCGGCGCGTGCCTGACTTTGCCGTTAGAACCGTGCGTGAGGCCTTAGACCAAAGTCCGATTTGGCCAAAACACCCTCACAACAATCGATCGATTGTTTTACTGTTGGCACCTGACCCGCCGGGCACTTGCGGCCCGGAACATCACAATAATCATAAGAATTCGAGGTAGTCCCGTGGCCGCTGATATCGACGATAGCCGCTATGCCCGTTTTGCCCTGCGCTGCTCCAGTTTTGCCGAACGCTGGTTTCCCGATTCGTGGGTATTTGCCGCGCTCGCGGTGATCATTGTTGCCGTGGCGACGATGGCCATGGGCGCCAAACCGACCGACGCCGCCATGGCGTTCGGCGACGGTTTCTGGAGTTTGATTCCGTTCACCATGCAGATGGCGTTCGTGGTGATCGGCGGTTATGTGGTGGCCAGTTCGCCGCCCGCCGTGAAGCTGATTGACCGCTTGGCGCGGATCCCGAAAAACGGGCGCTCCGCCGTGGCGTGGGTGGCGTTGATTTCGATGGTCGCCTCGTTGTTGAACTGGGGATTGTCGCTGGTATTCGGCGGTTTGCTGGTGCGCGCGCTAGCCCGCCGCGTCGACCTGAAAATGGATTATCGCGCCGCCGGTGCCGCCGCGTATCTGGGCCTCGGCGCTGTGTGGGCGCTGGGCCTGTCGTCGTCCGCCGCGCAATTGCAGGCGAACCCGGCGAGCCTGCCGCCGTCGATTCTGTCGATCACCGGCGTTATTCCGTTCACCGAAACGATCTTTCTCTGGCAATCCGGCGTGCTGTTGCTGGCGCTGATCGTGGTCTCGCTGATCATCGCCTACGCCACCGCGCCCGGCCCGAACACTGCGCGTGACGCCGCTGCGTGCGGGGTCGATCCGAGCTTCAATCTGCCGCCGCTGCAACCGCGCACGCGTCCCGGCGAGTGGCTGGAGCACAGCCCGCTGCTGACGATTTTGCTGGTGTTGCTGGCGGCAGGCTGGCTGTTTCACGAGTTCTCGACCAAGCCGGCAATCAGCGCGATCTCCGGTTTGAACACGTACAACTTCCTGTTCCTGATGCTCGGCGCGCTGCTGCACTGGCGCCCGCGCAGCTTCCTCGATGCGGTATCCCGTGCGGTGCCGACCACCACCGGCGTGCTGATCCAGTTTCCGCTGTACGGCTCGATTGCCGCACTGATGACCACCGTCAAAGGCACCGACGCGCAGACGTTGGCCCACCACATCTCAACCTTTTTCGTACAGATCGCGTCCCACGATACCTACGCGCTGTTGATGGGCGTGTACTCGGCGATCCTCGGTTTCTTCATCCCGTCCGGGGGCGGCAAATGGATCATTGAAGCGCCGTACGTCATGCAAGTGGCCAACGACCTCAACTATCACCTCGGCTGGTCCGTGCAAATCTACAACGCCGCCGAAGCCCTGCCGAACCTGATCAACCCGTTCTACATGCTGCCGCTGCTCGGCGTACTCGGCCTCAAGGCGCGCGACTTGATCGGGTTCTCGTTCGTGCAATTGCTGGTGCATACGCCGCTGGTGTTGCTGCTGCTGTGGGCGTTGGGGACGACGCTGGTTTATACGGCGCCGGTGATGCCGTAAATCAACTCCAATACACCGCCAATCCAATGAGGGAGCGGCGGTTATTTAATCAACTTCCACTCCAAATCGACTCTTCCTACAAACACCTCTGCCATCACCTGACATAAATCTCGGCCCCTTCCTATCTCTTATCCATAGACGGCTGAATTAGACTTTGGCGGCGCGTTCCTGTGCGCAGAAACGGAATCTTCAACTACTTGCCGCTTTATCCAAGGACGACCTGAACAATGCCTGCAATATCCAAATCGCTGGAAGAAATGATCAATGAGATGTACCAGGACGGCCGAATTTCATTGGTTGAATACCGGACGCTTCGTGACGACGCCGACCGGCGCATGGACGCGGTGATCTGTGAATTTGGCCAGCACAACAATCTGACCGCGTTTCAAAAATCCATGGATGTCTCCATGCAGTTGCTGCAACTGGCGGTGATCGATGCGAAGAAAGCCAAGTTGACCGATACCGGCGAAGCCATCGTCAGAGACGCAGTGATTGCCCAAGTCGAATATTTGCGCGCGGGCAGTCACCTCGCGTTGCACTTGCTGTAAATCGCAAACGGTCGGCGGCCCTCAGTCAAATGAACTGGGGGCCTTTCGCGGGTTGACGGGAAACAGCGAAGACTCGGCATGGCGCAAAAATTCTGTTTCCAACTACTTCTTTGTCTACTTCTGCTGATCCAGTATGGCGCTCACCCCGCAAGAGGGGCTCACGCTGAAAAGGATCTGAGCATGTTCAAACTCGCAGGACTTACCCTCGCCGCGCTCACGTTGAGCGCCGCTGCCCACGCCGATGTCGACCTGAAACTGGGCAATACCGAACGCGTCACCCGGCTCTTCGCGTATCCCAACAATTGCAACGTGATCTGCTTTCGCAACTGGACGCTGGAGCAGACCGTCGAGCATTACCTGACCCAAAGCGTGCAACGCGACGGTTACAGTGCGGCGAAGGTCTTGGTAAAAACCGACAACGATCAGCTTTACGTCGAAATCAGCGGCGTGCCCAAAGGTTATGAAAAACCGCTGGCGGCGCTGCTCGATGCCGGCGACCTGGCCTACACCGGCGCCAGCAAGCTGAATGCCGATGGCAAATGGGCGTATAGCTGGTACCTGTTCCTGCCGTTGGGCATGGCCCTGGAGAATCGCAAAAGTGTCGAATTGCTGCACTTTCCACCGGATTATTCGCTGACCCAGGCGCAGGATTATCTGCGATCCGCGACCACCGATCGCTGGGCGACGCTGCTCACCGCCAATGGCATTGCGCCCGAGCAGACGCCGGGTTACCAGACCATCATCGATATCGCGCCGATTGCCGCGCCGTCCAGCGCCGGCAAGGATCTGGAAGGCGTCTACGACTACTTCAAGGATTATCAGACGACCATGGTCAAGGACGTCAGCCAGAATGCCAAAGGCGTGGCGTTGCCAATGGTTGCGTTCGGCGCGCCGGTTCGGAACTGGATCAAACAGCAATACGGCGCGACCGTCGGCGTGCTGGGCCTGGCGAGCATCAGCCCGAGCGCCGGGGTCAAGGTGCCGGTGCTGGGTTCCAATCACCCGAGTTACATCTGGTATGCCGCCGACCCGGCGACCTACACCGGCCCCGACGCCGAGGCGAAAGCTGATGCCGCCGGCCTGAAGGTCATGGGCCAGGATTTGAGCGCCGCGTGCTGGCAGGCCGGGATGGGCAGCAAACCGGGAGGCGATGCAGCGGTTCAGCTGAAAAGCTGCACGCAGACGTGGCAAGTGACCCAGAAAGAAAAGACCTGTGAGCTGTTTTACACCTCGATCCGCGATTTGAGCCCGGCAGACGCAGCGACCAAATGCGCGACCCCACCGGTCAAATCCGAACTCAAACAGCTGCAAGCACCGGCCCCGGCGCCAGCCACTCCGGCACCCCAGCTCTAAGCTCTAAAACGCAAAACGCCTTCGCGCATGAACCCAGGTTCACACGCGAAGGCGCTTGTGTTGCCAGCTGCAGATAGCCGAGCGTTAGGAATCGCCGGCCGGACGCAAACGATATTGCGGTGGCAGTTGCTCGAAACCGCTGATCGTCGCGTTCAGGCTTTTCCAGCGACCATCCTTGATGCCATAGATGCAGCCATGGATCGACAGGTTCTGCCCGCGATGCCAAGCATTTTGCACAATGCTGGTGTGGCCGACGTTGGCCACTTGCTGGATCACGTTGAGCTCGCAGAGGCGGTCGACGCGCTCTTCCTCGGTCGGCAACTTGGCCAGCTCTTCGCGTTTCTCGTAATAGAGATCACGAATCGAGCGCAACCAGCCGTCGATCAAACCCAACTGCCGATCCTGCATCGAAGCGCGCACGCCGCCGCAGCCATAGTGGCCGGTGACCAGGATGTGTTTGACCTTGAGCACGTCCACCGCGTACTGAATCACCGACAGGCAATTGAGGTCGGTGTGCAACACCACGTTGGCCACGTTGCGGTGGACAAACAGGTCGCCGGGCAGCATGCCAACGATCTCGTTCGCCGGCACGCGCGCGTCGGAACAGCCGATCCACAGGTATTCCGGGGTCTGCTGGCGGGCCAGTTTGGCGAAGAAATCAGGATCTTCTTTGGTGATCGCGTCAGCCCAGCGCTCGTTGTTATCAATCAGATCTTGTAATTCGTTCATGCATAGAAGCCTCAAGAATGATGCGCAGCTTTGACAGACGGCCGCCCGTCGAGGTCACGCGCGCGATGCAGATAGCCCTGATGCCCTGAAATCGGTCACAGCCAACCGGCGCTCCATGTCGGTGGAATTCTCGGCCACACAGCGGGTCCACCTTAGTAAGGCCCACAGTATGAGGAATTGCCATGACTGATTCACGACGTCCGTACGATGCGGTGCAACCCGAGCCGATCGATGATAACGAAGATCGCATGGGTTCGATGCACGAGCTGGACTTTGACGACGAAGAGCCCAGCGCCAAGATCGGCGACGAACTGCCGGAAAACGAACGCGAACGCCTGATGCCCAGCGAACGCGTACGCGAAGCCGGCATGACCGGCGCCTCCAGCGATGACCATGAACCTACCGACGACGACATGAGCCCGGAAACGCTGATCCGTGAAGACGGCGCGCGCGACGCGTCTGAAGCGGGTGAAGCTGATCAAGCGGATTGGGATTTGAGCATTGTCGATGAAGACGAGATTGGCGGCGGCAATGGACTGGATGAAGCGGAGCTGGCCCAGCGGGATCCGCTGGACGGCAATCGTTGATCCGTAGCGCCTGATAGATCGCCATCGCGAGCAAGCTCGCCCCACAGGTTTCATGTACGAAACAAATACCCTGTAGGAGCGAGGCTTGCCCGCGAAGCTTTTAAATGAAGCTTTTAAAATTCAGTCAACCAATGTGCAAGCCATGACCACGGCGTCTTCACGCCCGCCCACCGCCGGATAATAATCCCGACGCCGGCCAATCTCGTTAAACCCGTAACGCTCATACAAACGAAACGCGCCGCGATTGCTGTCGCGCACTTCCAGAAAACATTCCCGCGCCTCGGCCGCATACGCCCGCGACATCAAATGCTCAAGCAGCGTCAAACCCAGGCCTCGGCCCTGATTCTCCGGTTTGACCGTGATGTTCAGCAGATGCGCTTCATCAAGAATGATCTGCACCACGCCGTGGCCGACTTGCTGCGAGCCTTCGAACATCAGCCAGATCTGGTATTTGCCGAGGCCATCGAGAAAAATCCCGCGCGTCCACGGATGGCTATACGCCGCGTATTCGATCTTCAGTACAGCGTCGAGGTCCGCCTCGGTCATCGGGCGGAACGATACAGCGTCACTCATTTGATTCTTTCCAACGCGCCATCAGCCGACGCATGGCTTGCCAGACATCAGCCTTACGCTGTGGCTCTTCCATTAAGAGTTCCAGACCCGGCAGGGCCCAGACCGAGCCCAGGCCTTCGACCTGGAGTTCACGGTTGAAGGATTCGGCGTTCGCTTCGCCGGCAAAACGCACCGCCGGCAGACCAATCAGCCACAGGCAGACGCACGGCGCGTCTTCGATCCTCGCCGAGAGGAAACCCTGCACGAAGTCGCGCGCGGCCTCCGGGCCTTGATCCATGGTGCCGCGCACCAGCAACGGCCAGCGCACCGGTTCGCCGACGATTTGCGGGCTGTCCGGCAGACCGGCGGCGCGCAGCATGTCCTTGAGCAACATATAGGCCGGGTCGCGAGTCTGGAACGGTTCGCCTGTGGGTAACTCGACCAGCAACAAGCAGCGCCCGGCGCGCAATAACTGCAGGGCAAAGCGCGGCGGCGGCACCACCGGCGCCTTGGCCACGGCCGGCGCCGCCTCTTCTTCGACCTTGGCGCCCGAACGGGTGCTGGCCAATGATGGACGCGGCACTTCGATCTTGACCCGCTCGCTCGGTTTGATCACCGGTTCTGCGGGCGCTTCGGCCACCGGCGCGGCTACTGACACCGGCAGCAGCGGCGCAACGACCAACGGCTCGGGCATCTCCAGCAGTTCGGGACGCGAGGGCGCGGCAAAGGGCAATTCGGTGCGCGGCAGCCAGTTGACCACCTGCATGGCGGTCAAATAAGCGCGGCGACGGGACTCGATAAGCAAAGGTCGGCCACTTGTGGATAACTGAAAGTGCGCTGATTCTACCGCCCTTCGCCGAAGATCGCCCGCGCTTGATCGATCTCTTGAACCTGCAAACAACGACTGCCCGTCCCGAGAGTGAATCGCAACGGGCGCGATGCAGTACAATCGCCGCTTTTATTCGACAACCAGCCGGCCATCCCGATGATCGAACCCAAGCGCGTCTTGCGCGCCCTCGCTGAACACTGGGCACTTCTGGAGCCACTGTGCGAGCACTTCGACCAAGGCACTTTGAGCCTCAACGAACTGCGTTCACAGTTGGCCGCCCAGCAACTGGACAGTACCCCGCAGGACATCACCAGCCTGCTGGACGTGTGGATCCGCCTCGACATTCTGGTGCCCGTGGCGAAAAGCCCGAACCGTTTCGAGCTGAACGCGCAGATCCACGATTTCCTCGCCTACCTGCGCCGTGAGCACCGCTTGGGCCTGTGCCTGGAAATCGAAGCGTATCTGCGTCACCTCGAACGTCTGGCCGGCTACATCCAGGACGCTTTCGACATCCGCGACGGCCACGATCTGGCGCGTCAATTGCGCCTGCTCGACATGCGCGTGCGCGATGTCCTGAAGAAACTCGCCAACGATGAACAGGCGCTGATCGCGGTCGCCGAGCGCGCGAAGACCAGCGATCGACAGATTCCGCTGCGTCAGCGTTACGCCGAAGTGCTGGCGACCTGGGACGAATACGTCGAACCGATGATTCAACTGGTGAACGCCGACGGTGCGTTCGAGCAAGGCGTGCGCAAGGTCGAAAACGTTCTGCTGAAGATGCTCACCGAACAGCAGCGCCTCGGTCATCTGGTTGATGACGACATGTTGCTGCGCACCCACGCGCGCATCCTCGAAATGCAGACCAGCGCCCAACTGACGTTGCGTCACGCCCGGGAACTGCTGCTGCCGCTGCGTGAAGAAGCGCGCCGCCACAACGCCGTCACCCGTGGCGCCGCGCTGGCCTTGTCGGCCATCCGTCGCAAAGGCATCGACGCGGTGCCGCAAGCGGCGATGCCGATGTTCACTCGCCCGCAAAGCACGTTCCTCGGCAGCGCCAGTCAGGTTGAAGCCTACGTGTATGCGCTGGCGCGTTTCGAGCCGAAACCGGCGCGTTTCCCCAAGGCGCATAAAACCCAGAAAGGTGAAGCGCCGCGCGCCCCGCGCACGGTCCGGGAAATGCTCGAACGCTGCGAAGACGCGCTGCCGATGCCGGACCTGATGACCTGGCTGCTGGAGCAGGAACCGGACGGCGCCACCGACGAATTGCTTTACTGGTTCTCGCGCCTGTCGCGGGAAAAACGCTTCAAACGCGAACGTCTGGAACGCCGCGATTACCACACTCATGAGCATCAGGTCAGCCTGCGCTCCTTCGCCCTGCTCTCGGCCCGCGACAGCGCCGCCGAGGATTCTGCGAGCATCCCCAATGCATCTTGATCTATCCGAACTGTCTCAGCTGGCGCCGATTTTTCGCGAGCTGTTCAAGGGCTACCACGTCAGCCGCCGCGACCCGGAGTTGTACGCGCAACTGTCGAACTTCCAGGACCAGTACCGCACGCTGTTTCGCGCGTTGGGCTTTGAATTGGTCTGCGACACCCGTGGCTTTTATTACTTCGTCCCGGAACTCGCTGCCGCAGCGGTGAATAAAACCGCACAACGCCTGGCGCTGTTCACCTTCATCCTCGTCGAGCATCTGGCCGATCAGGGCCGCGACCCGGTCGCCGTGCTCGACGGTGGCAGCCTCGGCCGCGATGAATTGCCGTCGCTGCTGGAGAAGTACCGCGACCTGTTCATTCAGGCCGAAGTGCAGACCGTCGAAGAACTCGAAGAAAAAATCATGCGCCGCATGACGCAACTCGGTTTCGCCGGCGAAGAAAACGGTATCTACCGCTTCCTGCCGCCGATGCACCGCTTCCTCGATGTCTGCCTGTCGGTTCAGCAGGACCGCGATCTGGCGGCCAGTCTGCACAGCGTGTTGCCGCTGCCGGTGCCAGTGTTGATCGATGACGACAGTGACGAAAAACTGCTGGAAACCGATGACCCGCTCGATCTGAGCGACTTCGCTGAAGAAAGCGAAGAAGACGCCATGGCCCGCGCCATTGCCGAAGAACAGGAGACCGACGCATGAGCAAGGAACGCTACGGCATTCGCCGCTTCGCCCTGTTGAACACCGCCGGTTACAGCCTCGGCCTGTTTCCGCTGGAAGAACCGTTGTCGGTCTACGGCGCGAACAACCTCGGTAAATCGGCGTCGATCAACGCCTTGCAGTTCCCGATTCTGGCGCGCATGTCGGACATGAGTTTCGGCAAGTACAGCCTGGAACAATCGCGGCGCTTCTACTTCGCCTCGGACACCAGTTACATCCTGGTGGAAGTCTCGCTGCCCCACGGTCCACACGTCATCGGCGTGGTCGGTCGCGGCCCGGGCGGTGGTTTCGGTCACCAGTTTTTTGCCTACGCCGGCAAGCTGGACCTGGCGCATTACCAGAAGAACGACACCTGCCTGCGCCAGAAAGAACTGTTCACCAACCTTGAGCGCGAAGGCCTGAAAGCCTACGAACTGAAGCCTGATGAATTGCGCCGTTTGCTGGTTGGCGGCCACACGTCGGTGCCGCTGGACCTGACGCTGATTCCGCTGCGTTCCACCAGCGAGCAGAGCCTGAAGACCTTCCGCGCGTTGTTCATCAACTTGCTGCACATGCGCGAAATCACCGCGGCCAAACTCAAGCAATTGTTCCTCGATGCCTTCGAGCACAGCTTGCGTTCCGGTAGCGTCGATTACATCGCCGCGTGCGAAGAAGCCTTCCGCGATGTACGACGCATGGAACAGGACTACAACTCGCTGGTCACCGCCGGCCCGTTGGTTGAAGCGCTGGCGTCGGGCGTGGCCCAGCGCAATATCCTGCGCGGCAAGCTGCATCGCATTTCGCCGCTGCTCGATTCGTTGCTCGGCACATGGTCGGACTACGCCAGTGCGCGCAAGGAAGAGCTGACGATTCAGGCCGAACATTACCGCAACGAGCAGGACGCGCTGCAAAACGATCAGCGCGGCGGCACTCAGGAACTGATGCGCCTGGAGCGCGAAATCACCGGCATCCAGCGCTGGCTCGGCGAATTGTCGGTGCTCAAGCATCGTTTTGCCTTGGTCACCGACGTCAAGGTTCTGGAGCAACAACTGCTCGCGGCCAAGGATGCGCACGACGAATTGGCCGGTGCGCTGGCGCAGTCGCGGCAGTTCAGCGCCGAAGACCTCGAAGAGCGTTTGCGCGAACTGGAAAAACGCCTGAAGTCGGTGAAACAGCAACTCGATCATGCCGACAACAACAGCTACGCACGTCTGCGCGAAGAGTTTTCACAGCAAGACGTCGAGCGCCTTATGCGTCTGTTCAACAGCGCGCTGTTCAGCCTGCCGTTGGGCGAACACGGGATTACCCTCGACGAAGATGGCCAGTGGGTGAAATCGCTGGAGCTGATTCTCGATGGCTTCAAAGGTGAGCGTTTCGAAGTGCCGGGGCTGTCGATCGACATCTCGCACATCGAGCCGCCGGCCCTGCAAGCCCTGGCGGACCGCGCCGCGTTGCGCGATCAGAAAGAACGCCTGGACAAAGAACTCAAGCAGCTGAAAACCCAGCAAGCCGTGGCAGCCGACCGCGCGGCGAGCAAGACTCAGACAGAAGCGCTGTACCAGCAAGTGCTGGACGCGCAGAAAGCGCTGGAAGATTTCCGTCGCGCACAAACCCTGAGCGCCGAGGAAGACGACAAGCTTGAGCAACTGGCGCAGATGGAAGCCGCGCAGGAAGAGTTGAAGCGTTCCAGTGACGCCTTCACCGAACGCGTCCAGCAACTCTCGGCCAAGCTGCAACTGGTCGGGCGGCAGATCGGCGACATGGAAGCCAAGCAACGCACGCTCGACGACGCCCTGCGCCGCCGCCAGTTGTTGCCGGCCGACTTGCCGTTCGGCACGCCGTTCATGGACCCGATCGACGATTCCATGGATAACCTGTTGCCGCTGCTCAACGACTACCAAGACAGTTGGCAGGGTTTGCAGCGCAGCGACGGGCAGATCGAAGCGTTGTACGCGCAGGTTCGCCTCAAGGGCGTGGCCAAGTTCGACAGCGAAGACGACATGGAGCGGCGTCTGCAATTGCTGATCAACGCCTATGCGCACCGCACCGACGAAGCGCTGACCCTCGGCAAGGCGCGCCGTGCGGCGGTTACCGATATCGCGCGGACCTTGCGCAATATTCGCAGCGACTACGACAGCCTCGAGCATCAACTGGCGCTGTTCAACCGCGAGATCAACAAGCGTCAGGTCTCCAACCTGCAGAGCTTCCGCATCGTCCTCGCGCCGAACAAAGAAGCGCTCAAGCACATCGACCAGATCATCCACAGCGCTGGCCAGTATGAAGAAGGCGAAACGCTGTCGGTGTTCGACCTGAGCCAAAGCGCCGATCAGGACAACAAGAACGAAGAAGCCAAGGAATACCTGGCGCGGCTGGTGGCGGCGAACCACAACCAGCTCGGGCTCAAGGATTTGTTCGAATTGGCTTTCGAGATCACCAAGGTCAACGGTCAACCGGTGATTCATACCGACATCGATGGCGCGGCATCGAACGGCACGACGATGACGATCAAGGCGCTGACCAACATGTATTTGTTGCTGCACTTGATGGACCGCGACCAGGCCGGTCGCGTGCGCCTGCCGTACTACCTCGACGAGGCGGCAGATATCGACGAGAAGAACCAGGCAGCGCTGCTGGAAACCAGTCTGCAACTGGGCTTTGTGCCGATTCTGGCGAGTGTGAAACCGCAGGTTTGCGCCAGTGTGGCGATCGACCTGGAAGGTGGCAGCGGGCCAAACGGCATCTACATTGATGAGGCGGACTGGAAGTACATCCGTCGCCACGATGAGGTGAAGGCGCCGGCGCACGTGGGAGCGGATGAGCCGGAGCTGGATGCGGTTTGATCGGCTTTAGCTGAAAGGCAAAAAAAGGGCCGCGATCAGTTTGGATCGCGGCCCTTTTTTATGGCTTGGGGTTTGTTGTGAGTTTCAGGGACCCATCGCGAGCAAGCTCGCTCCCACAGGTGACCGCGTTTATTTCATGAGAATGCGATCAAACTGTGGGAGCGAGCGTGCTCGCGATGGCGGCAGCACAACCACCCCAAACATTACTTGCCGAGCGAAATCTTCGGCGCCCAGGTCAGCCACTCATCCTCAAACTTGTCGAACAACGGGAAGGTCTGCTCAGGTCGCGCCGGGTTGCCCATGCGCTCGCCGTCCGGCGTGGCAAAAGCGATGCCGCCCTGAATCAGGGTTTCCAGCGATTCGGTGCGCATCGTCGCGCCTTTGAACAAGCCGTAATCGAAGCCGAACCCACTGCTGTTCCAGAAACGCGTGCCGCTGCGCACCAGTGGCGCATATTTCGGCTCGATCAGGATGTGCACCAACACGCGATCCGCGGTTTGGCCCAGTTCATAACCGGTCACTTTGCCCACGGTGATTTCGCGGTATGTCACCGGCACCCCGGTTTTCAGCGAGCCGCGACGGGCCGCGCTCAAGACCAGGCTCAAACCGGCCTCGGCTTTGGTCAGCTCCGGCGGATTGGCCAACGCCACAAAGTTCTTCTGCGGCCCCTGGTTTTTCGCTGCCGGTTGTACTTCGATGTATTGACCGGTGACCAGCGTTTCCAGGTTCGAGGTCTTGATCAACCCAAGCTCGGGTTTGACCACCCAGAACTGACTGCCAACTCGCGCAATGCGCTCCGGCACTTCGGTGATCCGCGCCGTGAGTATCACTGACTGCAAATCGTCCGTGAGGTCGACGTCCTCGATCTTGCCGACGTCCAGACCTTTGAAACGGATCGGCGTGCCAGTGCGCAAGCCGTCTGCGCGATCAACTTTGATGGTGACCACAGCGCCTTTCTGGTTCGCTTCGTCGTGACTCGGGAACAGACGGAAACGCGGGATTTTCTTTTGCAGCGGCGCTTTGGCTTCCGGGGTTTCGAAAGCGATACCGCCGGCCATCAGGCTTTGCAACGATTCACTTTTGACCTGAATGCCGCCGGTCAAACCACCGCTGAGCGTGACGCCGCTGGCGTTCCAGAAGCGCGTCGAAGCGTTGACCAGTCCTTCGTATTCCTTCTCGATGTGCACACCGATGATCAATTGTTTCTTGGTCTTGGAGAACTGATAGCTCTGCACCGAACCGACTTTGACCTGCTTGTAGAGAATCGGGCTGCCGACTTCCAGCGACCCCAGGCTTTCGGTGAACAGCACCAGGTGCAAGCCCGGCGAACGCAGGTCGAGCGGCGGCGCTTTGGGCCGCGCGACGAACTCGCGCTGCGGCTCGCCGCCCTTGTCGCCGGGACGAATGGCAATGTAGTTGCCCTTCACCAGCGCTTCCAGCCCGGTGATGCCGGCCAGCGAAATCGACGGCTTGACCACCCAGAACTGCGTGCCCGCGACCAGGTAATCCTCGGCCAGCGGATCCAGGGTCAATTCGGCAGTGGCGGCGGACAGGTCCGGATCAATCTTCAGCGCTTTCAAGTTACCGACTTGAATGCCTTTGTACATGACCGGCGTGCGGCCAGCCTGCAGGCCTTCGAAATCACTCAGTTTGACCTTGACCCGAATCCCCGCTGCCGCCGCATCGAAGTCTTCATAGAGCCGGAATGGCAGGCTCGGATCGGTGGCCGGGCTGTCCTTGCGGTTCTCCGGTGTGGCGAACGCGATGCCGCCGGCAACGATGCTGGCCAGGGATTCGCTGCGGATTTTCACGCCGGACAGGTTGGCGTCAATGCTGATGCCGCTGGAGTTCCAGAACCGCGTGTGTTTGCGCACGAGGCTGGCGTAAGTCGGCTCGATAAAGACCTTGAGCTCGACCGTGCTCTGATCCTCGGACAACAGGTAACTTTTGACCTGGCCGACTTTGATCTGTTTGTAGAACACCGGGCTGCCGCGATTCAGTGAACCGAGACGATCAGCCTTGATGGTGAGGTGCAGACCGGGCTTGGAGTCCGACAGCGGCGGCTCTTCGGCCAGCGCCTTGAATTTGCGCGTCGGCTCGCCTTCACCGGGACTGATGGCCACGTAGTTACCCGACACGAGTGTTTCCAGGCCAGTGATACCGGCCAGACTGACGCTCGGCTTGACCAGCCAGAAACGCGTGCTGGTCTTGAGGTATTGCTCGACGTCCTTGTTCATTTCGACAGTGGCGATCACCCCTTTGGAGCTGCCTTCGTCGTCGAGTTTGAGGGTCTTCACTTTGCCGACCGACATGCCTTTGTAGACCACTTCGGTCTTGTTGGCCTGGATGCCCTCGCCGCTCTCGAAGCGCACTTGAATCTCGATCCCGGTTTCGTTGTAAGCACGCCAGCCGAGCCAGCCGCCGATGATCAGGGCGATCAATGGCAGGACCCAGATTGCAGACCAGTTGGAGGCCGGTCGGGTTTTAGCGGTTGGCAAATCAGTCATGGTCGTCGTCCGACTCCGTGTTATCCCAAATCAGTCGGGGATCGAAAGTAACTGCGGCAAGCATGGTCAAAATCACCACACTGGCGAAGGCGATGGCGCCGAGATTGGCTTCGACGCTGGCAAGCCGTCCGAAATTCACGACCGCCACCAGGATGGCGATCACGAAGATGTCGAGCATGGACCAGCGGCCGATGAATTCGATAAATCGGTACATCACGATGCGCTGGCGTGCCGACAGGGGCTGGCGGCGTTGCACCGAAAACAACAGCAACGCGATGCCGACGAGTTTGAAGGTGGGCACCAAGATGCTGGCGATAAATACCACGGCAGCAATCGGAATCATGCCGTGCTGAACCAGCTGAATCACGCCGGACATGATGGTGCTCGGATCGCCTTTGCCCAGCGAGCTGACGGTCATGATCGGCAACATATTCGCCGGGATGTAGAGAATCGCGGCGGTGACCAGTAATGCCCAGGTGCGCTTCAAGCTGTTTGGCCGACGGGCATGCACTTGCGCACCGCAACGGGTGCAGATCTGCTCGTCGATGTCCGGTTGCTGCTTGTTCAACTCATGGCATTCGATACACATCAGAATGCCTGCATCAATCGCCCGCATGGGCATCCTCTCCTGACAAAGCCTGCCAGATCTGGTGAGGCGACATCACCACCTCCAACCACACCTGGACCAACAACAAACTGATGAAGCACGCCAAGCCAAGACTGACGGTGATGGCTGCCATATCGGCCAACTTGACGATCGCGACCAGCACGCCCATGAGGTAAACCTCGAGCATTCCCCAATCCCGAAGGTGGTGATAAATGCGATAGAGCAATAAGCCGTAACTGCGCCCGACATTAAAGCGAATGCTCAGGAGCACGGCCAACTGACAGAGCAACTTCAGTAATGGAATGCCCATGCTGCACAGGAACACGACCACTGCGACGCCTTGCATGCCGGTATTGAACAGGCCGAGGACGCCAGACCAGACAGTGTCTTGCGACGTTTGCCCGAGTAGATTGAGCTGCATGATCGGTAAAAAGTTCGCCGGGATGTATAACAACAGTGCGGCGATGACCAAGGCGAGGCTGCGCTGAATGACATTGTGCCGATGCGCATAGAGCTCATAACCGCAGCGTGGACAGAGCGCTTTCTCGCCATGGGCGAGTTCGGGCTTGCGCATCAGCAGGTCGCACTCATGACACGCTATCAAGTCGTCCAGCGGTAAATCTGACAGCCTTGGGGCGTCAACCGGATCTGGCATATGAGACTCTTGTTCCGAAAAAGGTGGGCCTATTCTAGTGGCCTGAACCGAAAATAACTGTGCAAATTTGTGAGGAAGGGTTCAGGTACTTTTCCACCGGACAAACAAAACCCCTACCTGCGTACGCAGATAGGGGTTTCGGAATTTAATCTTGACGATGACCTACTCTCACATGGGGAAACCCCACACTACCATCGGCGATGCATCGTTTCACTACTGAGTTCGGGATGGGATCAGGTGGTTCCAAGGCTCTATGGTCGTCAAGAAATTCGGGTACCGAACCGTGGCCAGATGGCCTCGCTTCAGCAAATTGGGTATGTGACAGCTTCGGTATTTGTGTGTGGCTTTGTGCACAGTCGAACTTTCGGTTCATTGCGTCTTCACACACCGCAATCTGATGCTCTTTCGAGTAGTCAAATTGCTTGGGTGTTATATGGTCAAGCCTCACGGGCAATTAGTATTGGTTAGCTCAACGCCTCACAGCGCTTACACACCCAACCTATCAACGTCGTAGTCTTCGACGGCCCTTCAGGGGACTCAAGGTCCCAGTGAGATCTCATCTTGAGGCTAGTTTCCCGCTTAGATGCTTTCAGCGGTTATCTATTCCGAACATAGCTACCCGGCAATGCCACTGGCGTGACAACCGGAACACCAGAGGTTCGTCCACTCCGGTCCTCTCGTACTAGGAGCAGCCCCTCTCAAATCTCAAACGTCCACGGCAGATAGGGACCGAACTGTCTCACGACGTTCTAAACCCAGCTCGCGTACCACTTTAAATGGCGAACAGCCATACCCTTGGGACCGGCTTCAGCCCCAGGATGTGATGAGCCGACATCGAGGTGCCAAACACCGCCGTCGATATGAACTCTTGGGCGGTATCAGCCTGTTATCCCCGGAGTACCTTTTATCCGTTGAGCGATGGCCCTTCCATACAGAACCACCGGATCACTAAGACCTACTTTCGTACCTGCTCGACGTGTCTGTCTCGCAGTCAAGCGCGCTTTTGCCTTTATACTCTACGACCGATTTCCGACCGGTCTGAGCGCACCTTCGTACTCCTCCGTTACTCTTTAGGAGGAGACCGCCCCAGTCAAACTACCCACCATACACTGTCCTCGATCCGGATAACGGACCTGAGTTAGAACCTCAAAGTTGCCAGGGTGGTATTTCAAGGTTGGCTCCACGCGAACTGGCGTCCACGCTTCAAAGCCTCCCACCTATCCTACACAAGCAAATTCAAAGTCCAGTGCAAAGCTATAGTAAAGGTTCACGGGGTCTTTCCGTCTAGCCGCGGATACACTGCATCTTCACAGCGATTTCAATTTCACTGAGTCTCGGGTGGAGACAGCGCCGCCATCGTTACGCCATTCGTGCAGGTCGGAACTTACCCGACAAGGAATTTCGCTACCTTAGGACCGTTATAGTTACGGCCGCCGTTTACCGGGGCTTCGATCAAGAGCTTCGCGTTAGCTAACCCCATCAATTAACCTTCCGGCACCGGGCAGGCGTCACACCCTATACGTCCACTTTCGTGTTTGCAGAGTGCTGTGTTTTTAATAAACAGTCGCAGCGGCCTGGTATCTTCGACCGGCATGAGCTTACGGAGCAAGTCCTTCACCCTCACCGGCGCACCTTCTCCCGAAGTTACGGTGCCATTTTGCCTAGTTCCTTCACCCGAGTTCTCTCAAGCGCCTTGGTATTCTCTACCCAACCACCTGTGTCGGTTTGGGGTACGGTTCCTGGTTACCTGAAGCTTAGAAGCTTTTCTTGGAAGCATGGCATCAACCACTTCGTGTTCTAAAAGAACACTCGTCATCAGCTCTCGGCCTTAGAATCCCGGATTTACCTAAGATTCCAGCCTACCACCTTAAACTTGGACAACCAACGCCAAGCTGGCCTAGCCTTCTCCGTCCCTCCATCGCAATAACCAGAAGTACAGGAATATTAACCTGTTTTCCATCGACTACGCTTTTCAGCCTCGCCTTAGGGACCGACTAACCCTGCGTCGATTAACGTTGCGCAGGAAACCTTGGTCTTTCGGCGTGGGTGTTTTTCACACCCATTGTCGTTACTCATGTCAGCATTCGCACTTCTGATACCTCCAGCAAGCTTCTCAACTCACCTTCACAGGCTTACAGAACGCTCCTCTACCGCATCACCTAAGTGATACCCGTAGCTTCGGTGTATGGTTTGAGCCCCGTTACATCTTCCGCGCAGGCCGACTCGACTAGTGAGCTATTACGCTTTCTTTAAAGGGTGGCTGCTTCTAAGCCAACCTCCTAGCTGTCTAAGCCTTCCCACATCGTTTCCCACTTAACCATAACTTTGGGACCTTAGCTGACGGTCTGGGTTGTTTCCCTTTTCACGACGGACGTTAGCACCCGCCGTGTGTCTCCCATGCTCGGCACTTGTAGGTATTCGGAGTTTGCATCGGTTTGGTAAGTCGGGATGACCCCCTAGCCGAAACAGTGCTCTACCCCCTACAGTGATACATGAGGCGCTACCTAAATAGCTTTCGAGGAGAACCAGCTATCTCCGAGCTTGATTAGCCTTTCACTCCGATCCACAGGTCATCCGCTAACTTTTCAACGGTAGTCGGTTCGGTCCTCCAGTTAGTGTTACCCAACCTTCAACCTGCCCATGGATAGATCGCCCGGTTTCGGGTCTATTCCCAGCGACTAGACGCCCTATTAAGACTCGCTTTCGCTACGCCTCCCCTATTCGGTTA